>NZ_WJID01000010.1:0-105935 GCF_010994055.1 Gracilibacillus thailandensis
ATTGCCATTTCATACATTTTTTACTTGCCAAATACAACCAGAAGGATGGTACTCGAAGTTGGGACATTGAGAAATATTAATAACCATTTAGAGGATAAAAGCTTTAAATAATAGTAAAAGCCATTGGAACTATAGTTCCAATGGCTTCCTATCTCGCATTCACTGGTATAAACATCCGCAAATAGTGGCTCAAAACTACGCACATCTGGCTCAATCTGTCTGCAATACTCACACTATATGCACCATTTAACTGTGTTTTTCTTTTTTATGTGTAATTAAAGGTATTTATTGGGTTATTAGTTATCAATACTAACTACAAACTACATTTGAAAGAAATTTGAGTAAGTGTTGCAGCAATAGCCCATGGACTTCCTTTTACACCAGCTTTAATTAATTTTTTAGCAGCTTTGTAATATTCTTTGTCAAGCATATATTGATAAAACGTTGAAAAAGCAAAATTTATACTATAGCTAGCAAGGAATGAACTAAATTCTTTTCTCATACACGCTTCATCAAATTCCACTATCAACATATATGGCGTGATAAGGTTTTCTTGTTGAGATTGTTCAACTGTCTGTCTATCCTGAATCATACCGATTGCATTCATTTCTTGTTTAAGTTGTTCCAATTCCGTGCTTGTACCATATTTTTCTTCTATCATATCAATATCTAAACCTATTATTTTACCATTAAAATCTTTAATAGCAGCTTCTTCAAAGATAAATTCTAATTGTTCAGCTAATTCTTTAGCATCCGAATGTTCTTTTGCTGAAACACCCAGAGGAGCTATTGTGTTGAAAATAAAAGTCATCACCAGTCCTACCACTAAAATTTTGAGAAATTTGTGGTTCATATTCTGCATACCTCCTATTTTTTAATACGGTTACAATGATAAGGTATGAGTTGCATAGTTTCAACAGTTTATAGAAAATTTGTTAAAAACAGTAAATTATACCTGTGTGAATAAAAAAAGAGAGCATTAATAATCGCTCTCTTTATCCTTTTTTCTCAGCTGTCCTTCGGCCCAATAACAAAGCCTAAAGAAAATGATGACAAATACTGTTTGAATCAAATTACCTATATAATCTATTGGTTGATCACGAAATATATCAATTAGTAACATAACTAAGAAGTAAACCAAACCTGGCAATGTCCAAAATAGAAACGATTTTTTCATACTTGTCCTCCTAAGATGTGGATTAACAACAAGGATAGTACCAAAAACTATTCTTTGCTATCTTACGATATGTACAGTATAACAAAAATATGTTGTAATGAAATTAAAAAAGGAATGATATACTAAAAAAGAGCATACCGAATATTAATCTGTACCCTTTGTAAAGGACTTTTTTAAAAAAAGACTATGCTATACTGGCAAGATGATTCCTGTATTGTATAGAGGTCATCTTTTTTAGTAATTCCATCTCTGCTTTTAATAAGTTATTTTGTGCCTTTTTCCTTTAGCACTAACAGATTTTACATAGATATTTTTAGTTAACAATTTTACTTCCTTTTCCGTAAACAACCTCTTACTCATTTTATTTCCCCATTTACTATTACTATTTTTTCTTAATTATACACAAAAGTACCCTATGGGTAGACTTTTTTAAAAGTGTCTACTCTATAGGGTACATTTTAATAAATAGGTGCTTTAATTATGTGATACTATAAATGATACAGTTTTAACCCAAAAAATAATTTTATTCTATTTTTTTCCAAACGACTTAAATGCTTTTGTATAGGTGTTTCGTTATATTTTTATAATTATGTTTTTACCATTAAAACATACTCGTTGAATGTTTTGGCTGAATTCTCGCCTTTGGATCCATATATGCTTTGGCATTGTTAACGGCAGTCGGTCCTTCACCAAATCCAGCAGCAATTAAGTTTACTTTACCAGGATACGTACAAATATCCCCCGCAGCATAGATACCTGGGACATTTGTTTCCATTTTCGAATTGACTACAATGCTGTTCTTGTCAATTTCTAATCCCCAATTTTTGATTGGTCCTAACGATGAAATAAAGCCATAATTTACTAGTACATGATCTACATCTATTACGACTTCCTTGTCACCTTTCACTTCTTTTAATCGGACTTGATCGATCTTGTCTTGTCCGATCAGACTTTCTGGAACATACGGTGTTAAAATATTCACATTAGAATTCATTAAATTCTCCACGCTTGCCTCATGTGCACGGAACGAATCTCTTCTGTGTACTAATGTCACTTCTTTGGCAATGGGCTCTAACATAAGCGCCCAATCAACAGCTGAATCGCCTCCACCGAATAATACAACACGTTGGTCACGGAATTTATCCATATTATCCACGAAATAGTGAAGGTTTTTATCTTCAAAATGCTCTGCATTATTTATTGATAATTTTCTTGGCTGAAAAGCACCATTTCCACCCGTAATAATGATTACTTTAGATAGATGCTCTTCTGTCGGTGTGGTAATCCGGAACGTTTCATCCTCTAAACGCTCGACTTTCTCAACAGATTGATTTAAAACGATTTCCGGTTCAAATAGATCCGTCTGTTCTTTTAAGTTATCGACGAGTTCTTGTGCACGAACCTTAGGAAAGCCGGCTATATCATAGATATATTTTTCTGGATATAATGCACTTAGCTGTCCACCGATTTGTGGTAAACTCTCGATGATTTTTACAGAAGATTGTCGTAAGCCACCATAAAAAGCTGTAAACAATCCAACAGGTCCTGCTCCAATAATGGTTATATCATAAACTTCCTTTGACATATTAGATTCCCCCTAATACTTACATCAATGCCTTATATTTTAACATAACAGTATCTTTCATGTCATTTTTACAAGAAAGTGATTGAATATTTGTGAATTCTGCCAAATTCAAAAAAAGAGGTTAAAAAAATTCACAAAATTAAAATCAAGGGTTGAAAAATGTCGTAAAAAGGGCTAACATATACTATGGACTAATTATTAAGACATATGTATTATTACGTGATAGTACGTGAAATACATCACGAATAGTTTCAAAAAAATACTTAAATGGATGTGAGAAAGATGAACAGACCAAAAATTGTCATTTTGGGAGCTGGCTATGGCGGCTTAACGACAGTAGCAAAGTTACAAAAAAAATTAGGTGTTAATGACGCACACATTACGCTTGTAAACAAGCATGATTATCACTATGAGTCAACTTGGTTACATGAAGCTGCAGCAGGTACATTACATCATGACCGCAGTCGTGTGAAAATTTCTGACCTAATTAACTCAGCAAAGGTTAATTTTGTACAAGATACGGTAACAGCAATTAAGCCTGATGAGAAGAAAGTAGAATTGCAAGATGGTGACGTATTAGAGTATGACTATCTAGTAGTTGCTTTAGGTTTTGAAGCTGCTACATTTGGAATTCCAGGTTTATTGGATAATGCCTTTACGATTGGAAGCATTAATAAAGCGCGTCAGATTCGTGAACATATTGATTACCAATTTGCAACGTATAATAATGAAGCTGAAACTAAGCAAGAACGTTTAAACATTGTTGTTGGCGGTGGCGGTTTCACTGGAATTGAGTTTGTTGGGGAATTAGCAAACCGTATTCCTGAACTATGTGAAGAATATGATATTGATCGTAGTAAGGTTCGTCTCATGGTTGTAGAAGGAATGGACACGATTATGCCTGGCTTTGATCCAGAATTAATTGAATATGCCATGAACTCTCTTGAAGCCCGTGGTGTCGAGTTTAAACTAGGTGCTATGTTGAAAGAGGTTCGTGCAGATGGAATTACGATCGAGCAAAATGGCGAAAAAGAAGATATTCCAACCATGACAACTGTCTGGGCAGCTGGAGTTCGTGCAAACCATCTAGTCGAAGAATCTGCATTAGAAGACAATCGTGGTAAAGTTGAAGTAACACCTGAACTACGTGCGCCATCACATGAAGATGTCTTCGTCGTTGGAGATTGTGCATTAGTATGGAACAAAGAAATTGATCGTCCATACCCACCAACTGCTCAAATTGCTATGCAACAAGCAGAAGTCTGTGCACACAATTTAATTGCCCTTGTAAAAGGTGGCGAGTTAGAACCATTTGAATTTATTAATCGAGGAACAGTATGTTCACTTGGTGATAAAGATGCAATGGGATCTATCTTCGGCGGCAAGAAGATCTTCGGTTGGACTGCTTCTTTCATGAAGAAAGTAATCGATAACCGTGCACTATTCAAAATCGGTGGTGTAGGATTAGTGTTGAAAAAAGGTAAATTTAACATCTTTTAATATCACAAATCAAAGCAGAGGATAAGGTCCTCTGCTTTTTACATGCAAGCTTATGTAACTATTAGCTGTAACGGACATTTAGTACGTTATTTAACGCAATATTAGCCGTTTTTATGTGTTAGCGGACATTTAATCCCTTATTCGGTCCGTTGCGGTGAAAATTAGCATTATTTTTGCCGAATAGCGGAATAGATGTCCGCAAGTACCCTGAAAATGGCTTTTTTGTCACAAATAACGGAACAAATGTCCACCAGTTCTAAATGCTTTATTTATTACAAATAAATGAACTTTATTGCACAAGTTCACATGTCAGTATAAAATAAGAAGAGTTATTAATTTAGATCACGGTGGTTAATGTCTGTAAGCCCCGCTGATTATAGACTCACTTTATATGAACGAAGAGGAGTATACGAATGATTCAACTTTTTATCTCTGTTCTTTTATTTTTTGTTTTATTTTTTGGGATTAGCTTTATACTTAACATGATTTTGCGTCAAACATGGCTAATGGCCTTCGTTTTTCCGATCATTGTTATCTTTATTGTTGATACTTTTCCTTTTTCTACATATTTCACTGACCCAAGTCATGCATTTCCAACACTGTGGAATGAGTTAATTTCCCTAAGTGTACAAGATGCGATTATATTATCATCTGGTTTTATCGGCACATTAGTTGCTGGGATCGTGATTAAGTTTCTTAGAAAAAATGGTTATCAAATGTTCTAATACAAACCCGATGTATATTTCTTGTTGTTAGTGGAAAAGATTACACCTAAGAGAGGTGTGATCTTTTTATGTTTATAAGGAAAATTTCCAAAAGTCTATTGATGATGATTCTGTTTTTGGGGGCATTAATGTCTAGTTTCACTATGGTATCTAATGTATCAGCACAAGAAATGTTTAATAGCTTAACAGAGGAAACAAATGAATCACTTGATATTGGCTATCAGCAAGATCGAGACATTCTAAACAAAAAGAAATACGTCAAACATCATAACAATCGCGTCACATACATTTCAAGTGAAGAAATAACAGAGCCATCTACTCTGGAAGAAACGTTGGATTTAAGTCAATATGAGAAACATAATGTCGTAGCCACTGGGTATACAGCAGGTGTGGAATCTACTGGGAAAACGCCAGATCATCCCGCTTATGGTGTGACGTATTCTGGGGTTAAGGTTACTAGAGATTTGTATTCTACAATCGCTGCAGATTTAGATGTTTATCCGATTGGTACGATACTGTATATTCCTGATTATGGATATGGTATTGTAGCGGATAAAGGTGGTGCAATCAAAGGAAACAAGATTGACTTATATTACCCAACAGTGAATGATGTATATGAAAAATGGGGTAAAAAAGAAGTTGATGTATATGTGATTGAATATGGAACCGGAGAATTGACCGAAGAAGTATTGGCATCGTTAAATAATACAGAATCATTACAAGTATTTAGACATCAATATAAGGCAGAATAAGCTTATTAAATGAAGATTAATAGTATCACGACAAAAAACAGCCATTGTGGCTGTTTTTTTGTTAGGTATAGAGAAGAAATTTTAAAATAGCGGATAAAGTAAGAAAGCTAAAAGGACTCCAGTTAATCCACCGAAGAAAACTTCAATTGGCTGATGTCCGAGTAGTTCTTTTAATTCTTTTTGTTTCTCATATTCCCCTTTTTTAGACCATCCTTTTGCCTCGGAGACAAAATGGTGGAAGTCCTTTACAAGTGTGTTTATCAAAATGGCTTGTTCTCCAGCTTGTCTGCGAATGCCTGTCGCATCAAACATGATAATAATAGCTAACACACAAGATACCGCAAAAATGCCGGATGATACACCGTGTTCAATGCCAATTCCGGTAGTGACTGCTGTAACAGCAGCTGAATGACTACTCGGCATTCCACCTGTACTAAATGTTAGGCCAGGTTTGAATTCTTTTGTAGCGATAAAATGTAGGGGAACTTTAATGATTTGGGCAAAAGTAATTGCAATAATGGCTGCCCAAAGTGGAAAGTTTTCGAAAAGCTCCAATTAGAACATCCTCTCTGTCTCTTAGGTGGATATAATGATTTCATGAGCAGTATACGACTTATGATATGTATGTATCTACTGACCAATTTCTTTACCATTATAGCATAGCTTTTACGTCTTTAGAATGGATTACACATCAATTAACATGCTTTTAATATTTAAAAAAGATGAGAACGAACTGATGCTGCTCTCATCTTTTTGGCTCTTATTTAATTGCAGCATCCAAAGATACTTCAATCATGTCGTTAAATGTTGTTTGACGCTCCTCTGCAGTAGTTTCTTCACCAGTAATAATATGGTCGGAAACGGTCAGTACAGATAAGGCATTACGATTGTGTTTAGCTGCCAAGGTATACAATGCAGTTGTTTCCATTTCAATAGCTAACACATTATATTGGTCAAGTAATGCCAGTAATTCCTTCATATTATCACGATAAAAACTATCGCTCGTGAACACATTCCCAACTCTGAGGGAAAGTCCTTTTTCCACACCTGTGTCATATGCTTTTTTTAGTAAATCAAAATCAGCGGTTGGCGCGTAATCAATACCACCAAAAACCATTCTGTTCATTTGCGAATCTGTTGAAGATGTACTTGCTAGTATAACATCTCTTACTTGAACATCTTTTTGAATGGCTCCGCATGTACCGACACGGATCAAATTTTGCACATCATAACTTTGAATTAATTCATTCGCATAGATTGAAATAGACGGTACGCCCATTCCGGTCCCTTGAACAGAGATGTCTTTTCCCTTGTATGTACCCGTAAAGCCGTACATCCCACGAACTTCATTATAACAAGTGACATTCTCTAAGAAATTTTCTGCTATATATTTAGCACGCAATGGATCTCCGGGAAGTAAGATCGTATCTGCAATATCACCTTTTTTTGCTCCAATATGTACACTCAATGTATAAGCCCTCCTTCTAGGCAAGATGTTATAATTAGAAAATATCATAATAAAAATCGAAATACAAATGGAACCCTTCCGGTATATAATGGTATCCCTTTCATGGTTTACGGAAATTTTTCTTTTTTTAGTTTCTTAATTTGCTTTTATCGTATATAATAGTTTTAGTTAGTCATTTCACAAGTTTGGGCAATTAGTTGATTCTCGAAAGATGAACGAGTGATGAGGAGGAGTTATGGTTATGAAAGAACAATCTTTTACTATTCAAAGTGACACGGGTATTCACGCACGACCAGCTACTTTATTAGTAAATAAAGCTGGGCAATATGAATCACATGTGGAATTACATTATAATGGTAAGACAGTAAATTTAAAATCCATCATGGGTGTTATGTCACTAGGTGTACCGAAAGGAGCAGAAATTCGTATTACAGTTGATGGTAATGATGAAGATCAAGCTCTAGAAGGAATTGCAGAAACTATTGCAGAACATTTAGGAAAATAAGTAAGAAAAGCGCAGAGCGCCCGATTAGAAACGTAGCGACTTCAGAATTAACTGAGATAAAGGAATCACGGTGAGTTTACGAACCGATGATGACTTTCACCTAAAGGTATAAGTGCGACTAAGCCTCTGGTTTCACCAATCGGCAAGTCTTCTTTATCGTAGGGCAATTCGTGAAGTCGCCTAGTTTCTGGGCGCTCGGAGCTAGACATCTGCGTAAAATTTATACTTTCTTATCTTATAAGAAAAAGCTAGTTAAATAACTAGCTTTTTTTATGTTATAATAAGATCTTAATTAGTAATTCTTTATAAAAAGGGAAGTGATGTACGATGATGGAATTTCTTTATTTCCCAGAAGATAAAACGTTATATATTCCAGCTGTCCTAAGTTTATTAGTATTTGTAATCGGTGCTTTTGTTGCGATGCATTTCATTAAGAAAGCATCTCGAAAAGAAGAAGAGAAATGGAAACAAAAATATGACGATTTAAAAGATTGATTAAGTTTACTTCTCATTGTCCATAATAGTTAGTGGATAAGTGAAGAGGAGTAGATAATATGAAAAGGTATGTACTTTGTTTCTGTTTAGCTGTGCTCATGTTCCTTGCAGGCTGTCAGGCAGAGGATCGCTCTCCGTTAGAAGTCCGGTTGTATAATGTGGATAATGATGCTGTGGGAACTGCTACGTTCAAAGAACAGGAAGATATGGTATCTGTACAAATTAAGGTGGAAGGCTTAGAACAAGGTCTACATGGCGTACATATTCATGAATATGCTAAATGTGAAGGTCCGGATTTTCAATCTGCCGGCAATCATTTTAATCCAGAAGGAAATGAACATGGACTCATGCATCCTGATGGGGCTCATCTAGGTGATATGCCAAATCTAGAAGTAGAGGCAGATGGAACGGCAGATGTAGAATTAGAGCTTCCAGGCGCAACATTAATGGACGGAGATAAGTCGTTACTAAGAGAAGATGGTACCTCTATTATTATTCATGGAGGAGAGGATGACGGTGTTTCCCAACCTGCAGGTGATGCAGGTGACCGCATCGTTTGTGGTGTAATCTCACTAGAAGAAGCAACCGATGATGAGAAACCGACTGATCCCACTGAATCTAATAAAGAAGAAGAAGAGTAGGCATTCAATTGCTTACTCTTCTTTTAGATTTTCTAAGCATTATCCAGTGCATTTTTAATTCTGGTAGTACCTTCTTTTACTATATCTAAAGGACAGGCGATATTCATCCGCATAAAACCTGAACCTTCTTCGCCAAATGAGGCTCCGTCGTTTAAACCAACTTGAGCTCGTGTTTGTAAGAACTCTTTAAGTTCATCTTGGGAAAGCTCAAGTTTACTAAAGTCAAGCCATATTAAATATGTACCTTCTGGACGGAATACCTTCACTTTAGGATGGTTGGCAAATGTGTTAACTACATAATCTATATTTGTTTGTAATTGTTTGAGTAATTGTTCGAGCCATTCTCGCCCGTTATTATAGGCTGCATCTAAAGCAGTGATTCCCATTGTATTTAAGATATGCATTCCTTGTTTATGGAATGTCTTTTCTAAAGCGTCTCTTTTTTGTTTATTAGCTACGATTACGTAGGAGACTTGCAGACCTGCCAAATTAAATGTTTTAGTTGGTGACATACAAGTGATGATCTGTTCTTCCATGTCTTCATCGATTTTAGCAATAGGTATATGTTTATTTGGATGATAAACAAGGTCAGCATGGATTTCGTCAGCAAAAATCATCACGTTATATTTTTTACATAGTGCAACGATTTTTTCTAATTCTGCTTGCGTCCAGACACGCCCAACAGGATTATGTGGATTGCAGAGAATAAAAACTTTTACTCCTTGTTGTAATTTCGCCTCAAAATCCTCGAAATCAATCTCATATCTATTTTCCTGTACAATGAGGGAATTAGTCACTAATTCTCGGTCATGATTTTTTACAATGTCATAAAAAGGGGGATATACAGGTGTCTGAATTAATACTTTATCCCCTTTGTCTGTGAAAGTTTGAATAGCCATATATAACGTAGCAATCACACCTGGGCTGTACAGGATTGAAGCACTTTTCACTTTCCAATCGTGTTTGTACTCGAGCCAATCGGTAATGGTATTTTGCAGCGCATTATCTGTATAAGTATAGCCGAATACACCGTGTTGTGCGCGCTCGGTTAATGCGTCTTTAACAGCAGGTGGAACTTCAAAGTCCATATCTGCTACCCACATTGGTAAGACATCTTCTGATCCATAAAGTGATTTGACCAGATCCCACTTAACTGCTCTTGTATTTCGTCTCTCAATTTTTTTATCAAAAGAAAATGTCATATGTTTTAGCACTCCCTTTATAACGTTTCTTGTTATTCCACTTTAATCATACCGCTCACTCAAAGAAAAGTCTAATACTCGATTTATGAATTTGCCTGTCTAACCATTTTTGCAATATGGTGTGCACTTTCTTCTGGGAGTAGGTGACCAGTTTTGTCTAAGGTTGTTAATGTTGCATTTGGAAGGTATTTAATAAGCTCATATCCAATTTCGTATGGGATTATTTCATCGTTTTTTCCCCATAAAATATTAGTAGGGATATCAATAGTTGTGAGTTCTTCTTCAGATAAATCCCCTTGGTGATCGTTTAAGATTTTGATGATACATGGATATATTTTTTTGTTTAGAAAAGGTTTTTTATAGTGTTCCAGCATTTCATCTGTGATGATATGATCCTGATAAATCGAATGTCTCAGCATTTCATAAACTCCTTTTCGCTTTAATAAGCTTCTAGCGATAAAAGGAGATAATGGATTATGACAGATTGCTTTAGCAAACAATGGGGAATGTCTCATAAAACTACAGGGAGCTAATAAATATAATCGGTCGATATGGTCAGGATACTTGTAAGCAAATCGTAAAGAAATTTGTCCACCCATTGAATGGCCGAGAAAAATCGCTTTATCAATGGATTGGTCTTTCATGATGTAACGGACCGCATCTGCCATATGGTCATAGGAAAATAAACATGTGTTGGACTTTTCACTTTCTCCGAAGGGAGGGATGTCGATGGACATAATTTGAAAATTTTCTTGTAATAATGGAATTAATTTTCGAAAGCAATATGTTGAAGCTAAGAAACCATGTAGCATAATTATGGTCGGCTTTAACGAATGTTTATAAAAAGTGAAGCTGATAATGTGACCTTTATACGGGATAGTACTTCTCATATGTTGAAACCTCACTTAAACATGATTCAAAATGCCACTTTTGTCAGTAATAGAGGAGCAAGTGCATCAAATCACTCATTCCAATGTTATTTTGTATCTGTTTTTACATTTATATAAAAAAATAAGCAAAGCGACGGATCGCTTTGCTATCCAGGGGGAATACGAGAAAGTCTTACATATATATAAATTGCCCATTTCCATATATTTTAAACCTTTTTTAATGAAAAAATTTCATTTTTTTTGAGATAGTTTTTAGATCAAATGATTCAGCTTTCTTTTGCTATTTTTATCCTAAGTATGCTAAGATTACTTAATGTTTATAGGGTCATTAATTGGTAAGAAAATGCTTAGAGGAGTTGGAAGTATGTCAGATAAATATCAAATAGGAGACGTGGTGGAAGGAGTAATCACAGGTGTTCAACCCTATGGGGCATTCGTTTCTCTTGGTGAGGACGTACAAGGTTTAGTTCATATATCTGAAGTTACAAATGGATTTGTCAAGGATATTACAGATCATGTCAAAGAAGGAGATAAAGTAACTGTTAAAATAATTGAAGTTGACGAAACGGAGAATAAATATGCATTATCAATCCGCGCACTTCAGCCTGCTCGAGAAGAGGAGCGCAATACCAATTCAATTGCTGAAAAAGAAGGAGAACACGGATTTAATACACTGAAGGACAAGCTAAAAGAATGGATCAAACAATCCGAATAAGTTTTTTACCCGCTTTATGAAAAAAAGCGGGTATTTTACATTTGGTAGCTTGAATGTTCTGATCCTAACAGAAATAATTCTTAAATTCAGAACCATTTATTAATTCTCCTGTTGCATTGCTTGATTTAGTAAGCAGGATTCGGTACATTTAAATAGTGAGAATAATTATTGGAGGTTACAAAAACATGACACATGTACGCTTTGATTACGAGAAAGCACTAGCCTTTTTCGGGGAACACGAATTAGAGTACCTGAAAGAACCGGTAAAATTAGCACATGAAATGGTACATAATAAGACAGGTGCAGGGAATGATTTTCTAGGTTGGGTAGATCTTCCAACAGACTATGATAAAGAAGAATTTTCCCGTATTAAGAAAGCAGCCGAAAAAATAAAATCAGATTCTGATGTGCTATTAGTTGTAGGTATTGGAGGTTCTTATTTAGGTGCACGTGCAGCAATCGAAATGCTAAATCATTCTTTCTATAATGAATTAGCGAAAGAACAACGTAAGACTCCACAAGTTTTCTTTGTTGGTAATAGCATTAGCGCTCCTTATATCAATGATCTATTTGATGTGTTAAAGGATAAAGATGTATCTGTCAATGTTATTTCCAAGAGTGGAACAACGACAGAGCCAGCAATCGCCTTCCGTATTTTCCGTAAGTTCCTTGAAGAAAAGTACGGGGTAGAAGAAGCGAAAAAACGTATCTATGCTACAACGGATAAAGCTAAAGGTGCCCTAAAGACACTAGCGAATGAAGAAGGATACGAAAGCTTCGTTATTCCAGATGATGTTGGTGGACGTTACTCTGTTCTTACAGCAGTAGGGTTATTACCAATTGCGGTAAGTGGAGTAGACATTGACGAAATGATGCAAGGTGCGCAAAAAGCTCAAGAAGAATTGAGTGAAGCAGACTTAGCGAAGAACCCAGCTTATCAGTATGCTGCAGTTCGTAATGTCTTATACAATAAAGGAAAAACAATTGAAATGCTTATTAATTACGAGCCAGCACTTCAGTATTTCTCTGAATGGTGGAAGCAGCTTTACGGTGAAAGTGAAGGGAAAGATTTCAAAGGTATTTATCCATCTTCTGCTAACTTCTCGACAGACCTTCACTCATTAGGTCAGTATGTACAAGAAGGTCGTCGTGATATTTTTGAAACAGTACTTCATGTGGAAGAACCAAAATCAAATATCACTATTGAAAAGGAAGATCAGGACTTAGATGGATTAAACTATTTGGCTGGTGAAACACTGGACTTTGTTAATGAGAAAGCATTTCAGGGTACATTACTAGCACATACGGATGGTGAAGTACCAAACTTACTTGTACACCTACCTAAATTAGATGCGTACACATTCGGATATGTAGTTTATTTCTTCGAAAAAGCATGTGCGATTAGTGGATACTTACTAGGTGTCAATCCATTTGACCAGCCAGGTGTAGAAGCGTATAAGAAAAATATGTTTGCCTTACTAGGTAAACCAGGTTTTGAAGAAGAAAAAGCAAAATTAGAAAAACGCCTTTAAGGTTTAAAAGGTCTGCCCTCAAATAGGACAGGCCTTTTTACATGGAAAAGTTTAATTTTGCTTGATTTGATCTAAACTACAAATGTTCCTTACATATCTTGCTATTGTGAGGGGTACCCTAATCGAAAAAGGGGTGAATGTGTTGTACGAATTAGATTCAAAAATTGAGAATCATGTGTATTCCTATCAGCAAGTAAAAGCAATCCTTGAAAAAGAAGGATATGCATTAGGTGGGGCCTGGGATTATGATCATGGCTATTTTGATTATAAATTAGCGAATGATGGTGGTTATCATTTTCTACGTATTCCTTTTCAATCCGAAAGAGGAGAGATTGAACATGATGCGGCAGTAATAAGAATGGGGAAGCCGTATATATTAACCCATCGTTATCAGGATGATGTTGATGCCTATGCAGAGAGTAGTGTTATACAAGCTGCTTTTAATCAATTTCAAGCTCCGACAGAAAAAGACGGAGATATTCCATCCAATTATATTGAAAAAGGAAAAGTCGTATTGCAAAATTTGGAAGTGTTACTTGCGCAAATTTCGGATTGAAAATGATCGAAAATTTATTTAACCCATTTCGAAAAAGAAGAAATGGGTTTTTTATTCTCAGACAAGAAAGTATAAAATCAGCTGAAGGACAAACCCCACGGAACGGGAAGTGGGCAGCCGGAGTGGTGGTTAAGCAGTTCAATTATTTGATGATGGATTTAATGGTAAATTCTTGACTTTTAGTCATAAGGACTGAGCTTTTTGCTCAGTTTTTGGAATTATTCAACTTTTTTTCGGTTATGTTCTAATGGCTGTAAAAATATGAGATAATCTCCTTTTTTCGTACGTAAGGCAAAGTCGGGATGTAAGATCATTTCCTCTTCTCTAAATAAGCCAATCAACCATTTTCTATCTGTTAAAAAATGTTGGGCACAGAAATAAAAATCTTTATCAATCAAATCTTCGTCAACTAATTCTGAGCAAAATTGTTGTTCTTCCAAAGTTTTTGCTATAATTTCTGTAACTTGAGGATCGGTTTGGAAAAGTGATTGATAAAATAAGGAACTCATGAAATTATTAGAACGGACTATTACATCAGCACCTGCCCGTATTGCATTTTTTCGCTGCATTTCGGTTAAAATTTCGGAAATGATACGGATGGAAGCATTATTGCCACGTGCAGCAATAATACTTAAAATCGTTTGCCGGTCAGCTTGTTCTTCCGTTAAATTAGGATCTGAAGTAATAACAATATATTTTGCTTGTTCAATATTAGCTTTTTGTAATATTTTATCTGAAGTAGGCTCACCTTTGATATAATGTATGTGGTGATCCTGATATGATAGCTTATTTAAAGAATGATCGATCAATACCGCTTCTGTATCAAAGTTATGAGCCTCAAACATATCAATTAATTGTTTCGTTCGCTCATTCCAACCGATAATAATAGTGTGGTTCGTACCTTTATATGCAGTTTTCCCTTCTGACAAATCTTGTTCAAATTTGATTGTTCCAGCAGACAAGGTAGCCATGTAAAAGGTAACGAAACCACCCCCTGCTAATATTAGCAGGATAGCTATAATTTTGCCGATTGTACTAAGCGGTACATAATCTCCATATCCAACTGTTGATCCTGTGACTATCGCCCACCAAATTCCGTCAAACACAGAGGGGAAATGATCAGGTTCAATTAAATGGATAAGAGATCCGAACATTATCATTAGTATCGATACACTTAATAATAATCGTAGAATAATGGGAAGATGGAAGTAGAACTGTACACATTTATGCCAAAACATGTGATCACCTTTTTTAATATAGTCTAAACAAGTTCAAGTACCTTATTCTTACTTAGGAGGAATGTTCATTATGGAAAAAGAAAGAATAATGTTTTTACAAGAGTTATTACATACACCATCTCCGTCAAGTATGGAGATGGAAATTCAGAAAAAATGGATGAAATACGTGGAGCCTTATGTTGATGAAATACGTACTGACCATGCTGGTAATGTTATTGCGGTAAGGAATGAAGATGCAGATTTTCATTTACTTTTGGCTGGTCATTGTGACGAGATTGCCTTTGTTGTTAACCGAATTGATGAAAATGGCTTTGTCTTTGTTGATAAAATGGGTGGTATTAATCCAAAGGCAGCAATTGGCATGAAAGTGGAGATTATAGGGAAAGTACACCATGTACCAGGTGTCATTGGTGTCAATGCTCAACATCACGGAGGAATAAAAGGTGATTTTGATGTAGATGAGCTATTTATCGATTGTGGAGCAAAAGATAAATCGGAAATAGAAGCAGAGGTTCAAATCGGGGATTTAGTCGTGTACCGTCGTCAATCAGAAATTTTAAAAAACCGCTATATTTCGGGAAGAGGTTTAGATAATCGTACAGGTGCTTTTATTGTGGCTGAAGTGATGAGGAGACTTTCTGATAAGAATATCAATATTGGGGTTTATGGTGTCAGTACAGTGAATGAAGAAACAAACATGGGTGGTGCCTATTTCGCAGCAGCTGGCCTTAAACCTGATGCCGCCTTAGCAATAGATGTTACTTTTGCTACAGACTATCCACCTGTTGATAAACGAAAGCATGGTGACATTCGTTTAGATGGTGGTCCTGTATTGGCAAAAGGAGCACCAATTAATCGTAAATTAAATCAATTGTTAGAAAATAACGCCAAAAAATTAAGTACCGATCTCCAATATGAATTAACACCACGACATACTGGAACAGATGCAGATAAAATGCGTTTAACTGGTAAAGGTGTACCGATCAGTTTAGTTTCGCTTCCATTACGGTATATGCATTCACCTGTTGAAACGGCGAGTATGAAGGATATCGAAGAAGAAATTTCTTTATTGGTAGAAATGATCACCAATATGACTGGGAAGGAAAGTTTAAATCCATTAGATGATTAAAAAATGTTGACATAAAATGTTAAAAACCATACGATTAAATTATTATCTCGATGGGAGGCAAACATATTGAATACATCTTCTGCCCAAACAAGTAACCTCTATCGTTTAATCGTGATTTCCATTATGGGTACGATTTCGGTATTATTAATGTTTTTAAATTTTCCTTTACCATTTCCTTTTATTCCAGCCTATTTGCGAATAGATGTAAGTGATATTCCAGCCCTAATTGCAGGGATTATTTTTTCACCAGTCGCTGGAGTAGTGGTTGTAGCCATTAAAAATATATTGTATGTGCTTGTAACTGCGATTTCTGATCCAATTGGAGCACTTGCCAATTTTTTTGCCGGAATTTTCTATGTTGTACCGGTTAGTTTTATGTATATGAAATACCGTTCGATGAAAAGCGTGCTAATCGGTTTAGGGATCGGCACTTTGCTGATGGCCATTGGTTTAAGCCTTTTAAACTACATCTTCTTTATCCCGGCATACAGTTGGTTTATGGGTTGGGAAGAAATGTCCGAAAGTGTAAAGCGTAGTACAGTACTAGTTGGTATCCTGCCATTTAACCTGATAAAGGGAATCATCGTAGGTGTTGTTTTTGCACTAGTCTTCACCAAACTTAAAAACTGGATACAGAAGAAATAAAAAATCGAGCGCAGTGGCTCGATTTTTTTCTGCTTATTTATTAATAACTCCTAATGTACAGCGTGAAATGGCAATTAGATCTCCCTCTTCATCTTCCACTTGAATGTTCCATACCATTGTACGCTTGCCAATGTGAAGAGGAGTTGCTTTTGCAGTAATAACGCCATCTTTTTTCGCTTTAAGATGATTACAATTAATTTCGATCCCGACAATCGCTTGAGAGCTAGTATCAACATGTTCCATGCCGCCGATGCTTGCAGCTGTCTCGGCCAAAGCAACGGTTGCACCTCCGTGTAGAAACCCCATTGGTTGCTTGACAGTTCCGGTAATTGGCATTTCAATAGCAACAAGACTTTTTGCTTGTTCTTTCACTTTCATTTGTAATGCTTCCATTAAAGTGTTATGCATCAGTATACCTCCCGATTACAATGGCAGTGGCATCAAAATTTGTAATAATAAGGATATACCGATTAATGCCCCATAAATGGTATTGGTTTGAGCTGTTGCGACCATGGCGGGTATCATCCCAACATTTGTTGTATTCGCTTGGAATGTACGAACTGCCTTGCGTGCTTTCCATATGCTTAATAAACTTATAATACTATAAATAGGTAATAGTCCAGAGATAATATAAGCGGCTGTTAACGCATAACTAAGTAACATTAAACTAGATAAAAGAAAGATAGCACGACCTCTCCCAATCAAAATAGCGATCGTTTTTCGACCATTTTCTTTGTCACCATCTAGGTCACGAATATTGTTGGCTAACAGAATACAGCCAATAAAGATAGCGATTGGTATAGAAATAACGACTACTTGCCATGTGATTGTTAATGTTTGAATATAATAGCTAATTCCGATAATGACTGTTCCCATTAATAATCCAGAAAAAATTTCTCCGAAGGGTGTATAGGCAATTGGTATCGGTCCGCCGGTATATAAGTATCCCACTAGCATACATAAGCTGCCGATTAGTGCGATCCACCAACTCGATGTCATACAAATGTATACTCCTAATAAGATGGACACTCCGAAAAAGCTAAAGGCTAATCTTTTTACGACGATTGGTTTTACACCGTCTCTGACGATGGTTCCACCAATGCCAACAGAGTTTTCGTTATCCAAGCCTCTTGCAAAATCATAATACTCGTTAAACATGTTAGTAGCTGCTTGGATCAACATGGCTGCTATTAACATTGCAATAAATAACAGTGGTCGGAAACTATTATCTAATACCGCTAGCATCGTTCCGACAAAAACAGGGATGAAAGAAGCGGTCAACGTATGTGGTCTCAGTAGTCTCCACCATATATGAAATCCAGGCTTCTCATTTAAATGGTTTGCTTTTGTTTCCATTGTAAGAAATCTCCTTGATAAAAATTAAGTAACATTATAAGTTTAGTGAATACTTATATATGTGTCAAACTATTGTCATAAACAATTTCCATCACCAATGTTAAGTTTTTTGTTATACTATTAAAGGGTATATAAGCTAGAGAAGACATTATTATCTTTAAAAATAGAGCAATTTATACTATAATGAATAGCGTTTATGAAAAAATGCCCTATTATATTGGAGGGTTTATCCATGATTGAAACAAAGGAAATAAAGATAGATGGTGTTTTACACTCAGCACAAAAACACTCTATAAATAAATCGGCACCAACCTTTGTTAGTATTACAGAGCAAATAGAAGGACTCGATCCGATTGATTTCTTTCAAACTGGAAAATCGATGGGGGAAGATCGAGTTTTTTGGCAGAGTGCAGACCAAAAAACTACATTTGTTGGAGTTGGAGAGGCATTGCTCTTTCATGATGAGGATGATTCTTATCAGGAATTGAAAGCAAGCTGGAAACAAGTCTTGAAAAACAGTTGGATAGTTAATCCTTTTGATCAATATAAAACAGGCCCAATTGCTTTTGGTGGTTTCCCATTTGATGCAGACGAAAAGGTAGCAGAATTATGGAAATCCTTCAACGGGAGTCAATTTCGGGTACCTACCTTTTTATTAACGATTGAAAGCAATCAAACCTTTTTGACGACAACAGCTTATGTAGAGCAAGGAAGTAATGTTGATCAATTAGCTGCAGAACTAATAACGAGAAAGAATCAGTTATTATATGCGCAAGAACCAACATATCAGGAGAACAACATCGTATTAAAGCATGAAGTAGATCCTATCCAATGGAAGAAACTTGTGAAGCAAGCGACCAGTACGATTGATTCAGAAAAGGTGGACAAAATTGTTTTAGCAAGAGAATTACAAATTGAATTTGGTGATTCTTGTGATATTGGACTAGTGCTTGATCAATTACGAAATACACAAGAGAATAGTTTTATTTTTGCATGGGAAAAAGAATCTGTATGTTTTATTGGTGCAACACCTGAGCGTTTAGTGAAGGTAGATCAGCAACAACTATTTTCTACTTGTCTTGCTGGAACTGCTCCAAGAGGTAAAACGAAAGAAGAAGATAACCAATTGGGAGAGCAATTATTACACGACCAGAAAAACCGTAATGAGCACCAAATTGTAGTAGATATGATTAAGGATGCGGTTAGTTCCTTTGCCAAGTATGTTGAAATTCCGGATCAACCGATTTTATACCCATTAAAAAACCTTCAGCATTTATTTACGCCTGTTCAAGCGGAATTAGATCAAGGCTATACACTATTGGATGTAGTGGAAAAACTTCATCCAACACCGGCTTTATGTGGTTTTCCACGAGAAAGTTCGTTAGACTTTATTCGTAAATTCGAACAATTGGAACGTGGCTGGTATGGTGCTCCCATTGGCTGGTTTGATCAGTATTTTGATGGAGAATTTGCAGTGGCAATTCGATCTGGACTTGTTTCTGGAGACAAAGCATCGTTATTTGCCGGTTGTGGAGTTGTTCAAGATTCAGACCCTGAAATAGAGTATCAGGAAACAAGTATTAAATTTACCCCAATGTTACAAGCGCTGGGAGGATAATGATGAGTCATAAGGAATCTTTAACCAAATATGTTGGTCATTTCATTGACCAACTTTATCAAAGTGGTGTGCGTGATGTTGTTATTTCTCCAGGATCACGCTCAACACCGTTATCTCTAACCTTTGCGGAGTACAAGCAATTTAATATCTGGGTAGATATAGATGAACGCTCTGCGGGATTTTTTGCAACAGGGATCGCTAAGCAAACCCAGAAAGCAGTCGTACTAGTCTGTTCTTCTGGTACAGCTGCTGCTAATTATTATCCGGCCATTATTGAAGCTGCCTATAGTCGCATTCCTTTAATTGTCCTGACAGCAGATCGCCCACATGAATTACGTGATGTTGGTGCACCACAAGCCATTGATCAAATTAAGCTCTATGGAGACTATGTGAAATGGTTTCACGAAATGGCTTTGCCAGAAGCAACGCCGAACATATTGCAATATGCACGAAATCATGCAGATCGAGCGGTACATACTTCGCAATATCAAGTGAAAGGACCAGTTCATTTAAATTTTCCTTTTCGTGAACCGCTTATTCCCGACTTCCGCTTAGATGATGTTTGGGGGAATGATGCTGTCATTACACAGCATTTTCCTTTTGAAGAGACGCAGATGACTAGTTCGGTGTTAAAGGGTATTGATCAGCAATTGCATGGAAGAAAACGTGGAATCATTATTTGTGGCCCACATGATTATCTTGATTTAGCGGATGAAGTATTAGACTTAGCGGAAAAATGGCAATTACCTCTATTTGCTGATCCACTTTCGTCTTTAAGACATTTGGATGGAGAAAATGTAGTGATAGAAAGCTATGACAGTATCTTGAAATCTAAAAAAGTAAGAGAACTCGTCCATGTAGATTTTATCGTTCGTTTTGGTGCAATGCCTGTTTCGAAGCCTATTTTACAGCTTTTGCAGGAAAATGATATCGAGCAATTTATTATCGATGAAGATGTAACATTTCGAAATCCCTCGATCAAGGGTGCTCATTACATATATGGAAAACCAGCAGATATTGCCAAACAACTAGCAAGTCTTTCGCTATCATTTGATCATGATTGGTTATTCATGTGGCAACAATTAAATAAGTCAGCAAAAAACGTACTGATTGAAGAGCAACAAACTTTAACGGAAGGTTTGGCAGTTCGTGGCATCCAAACGATTATCCCTGATGAAAGTAATCTATTTGTTGGGAACAGCATGCCGATTCGAGATGTAGATACATTCTGGTTGGCAACAGATAAAACGATAAATATTCATGCGAACCGTGGTGCCAATGGTATCGATGGTGTTCTATCAACGGCACTAGGGATGGCGACGAGTGGAAAGCGTGTTACGTTATTGATCGGCGATATTTCCTTTTTGCATAGCATCAATGGTTTATTACTAACAAAAAATTATCAACTCGATTTGACTATTGTGTTAATTAACAATCAAGGTGGAGGAATTTTTTCTTTTCTACCACAAGCGAAAGAAGAAAGTCCTCATTATGAAATGTTATTTGGAACACCGCAATCTGTTGAATTTGAAAAGGTAGCAGCGCTTTATGATATTGATTTCACTTCGGTAGAGGAGTGGTCAGCTTATCTACATGCGCTTGAAAACAGCTATCGACAGCAAGGTGTATCGCTAATCGAAGTAAAAACAGATCGGAATGAAAATGTCATTTGGCACCAACAAAAATGGCAAAATATCGAAAAGCATACTCTCACTATTTTAGAGGAGTATCGTAATGTATATTGATAACTATTGGGTAGAACGCTATGGTAACGGTCAGCCTGTTGTGTTATTGCATGGTTTTACCGGTTCTTCACAAACGTGGCAATCACTGCGTCCTTTTTTTCCTAAGCAACAGTTGATTGTCATTGATTTGCCTGGGCACGGTCATACAAGGGCTAAAGTGGAGTCAATGGATGACTGTTGTAGGGACCTTTATCGTGTTTTTAGTGAATTGGGGCTCAAGCTGTTTGATCTCGTCGGTTATTCGATGGGAGGAAGAACAGCTTTATCATTTGCCTGTAAATATCCTGAAATGGTAAGAACATTGACGTTGGAAAGTGCATCACCAGGTTTAGCTACCAAAGCAGAGCGTGACGCAAGGCAACATAAAGACCAAGAGCTTGCTGCTTATATTGCCAACCACTCTCTTGAAGCATTTGTGAATAAATGGGAGAATATACCACTATTTGCTTCCCAAAAACAATTGCCTTTAGAAATAAGAGAAAAAATTCGCCATGAGCGCTTATCACAAGCAAAAGAAGGCTTAGTACATTCGTTATTAACGATGGGGACTGGAATGATGCCTCCGCTATGGAACCAACTTGATCAATTGAAAATGCCGGTATTATTAATGGTGGGCGAGTGGGACCAGAAGTTTGTTGCGATCAATAAAAAAATGGATAAATGGCTGCCGAATAGTCGGTTAGAAATTATTGAGAATGCTGGACATGCAATTCATGTGGAACAAATAAAAATTTTTGGTACAATATTAGAGGAATTTATTTTAGAGGAGGGTCATTCAAATGACGGTAGAATGGGTAAGTGAACGTACTTATGAAGATATTTTATATGAAACATATAATGGTATTGCCAAAATTACTATTAATCGCCCAGAGGTACGAAATGCATTTCGTCCGCAAACGGTGAACGAATTAATTGATGCTTTTACATATGCACGTGATGATTCCAATGTAGGTGTGATCGTGCTAGCAGGTGCAGGAGACAAAGCATTTTGTTCCGGAGGAGACCAAAAAGTTCGTGGTCATGGCGGTTATGTTGGTGAAGACGAGGTTCCACGTCTTAATGTTCTAGACTTACAACGTTTAATTCGTGTTATTCCAAAACCAGTTGTAGCGATGGTTTCGGGCTATGCGATTGGTGGCGGTCATGTACTACATATTGTATGTGACTTAACAATTGCTGCAGACAATGCGATTTTCGGACAAACAGGGCCAAAGGTAGGAAGCTTTGATGCAGGTTATGGAGCAGGTTTATTAGCACGTATTGTCGGTCATAAGAAAGCTCGCGAAATTTGGTATTTATGCCGTCAATATAATGCACAAGAAGCATTGGATATGGGCTTAGTTAACACAGTAGTACCACTAGAGAAGTTAGAAGAAGAAACGATTCAATGGTGTGAAGAAATGTTGGAGAAATCACCAACTGCACTTCGCTTCTTAAAAGCATCATTTAACGCAGATACAGATGGACTAGCTGGTCTGCAACAAATGGGTGGAGATGCGACATTGCTTTACTATACAACAGACGAAGCAAAAGAAGGCCGCGATGCGTTCAAAGAAAAACGTAAACCGGACTTCAAACAATTCCCGCGTTTTCCATAAGAAGTACAATAGTGCAGAGCGCTTGGGGCTGGTTGTGGCTCCACATCGTTCTAAAAATTACAACCCTATATTTCCTAAAAGAACAAAAGTGGCCAATACATACGTGTTGGCCAGTTCTTTTTCATAATAAAATAGGAAATGTAATGTAGGTGCACAAAATACATTTACTACGAAGTAACGTAGATATGGAAAAGAGATATCCCCGGAAGCGTCGATCTGTTCCAAGGAAAAAGGCTTCTCTTCCAGGGAAAAGATCTTCTCTTCCAAGGATAAACGACTATATCCAGGGAAGAGAAGGGTATATCCCCGGAAGCGCCCTTCTGTTCCGAGGAAAAAGCCTTCTCTTCCGTGGAAAAGATCTTCTCTTCCGGGGATAAATGACTATATCCAGGGAAGAGAAGCGCATATCCCCGGAACAGAAGGGGATATCCTCGGAAGAGAAGTCCTGTTCATTTTATAACCAGTATGTATCTTATATGAATCAGAACAGTGCATGATGGATTGCGCTCGTTTTTTAGAATGAAAAAAAGGTGTGAGAAAGAATGGAGCATTGGTTGACGAAACGAGCTTATTTAACACCGGACAACATTGCGATTGAGTTAAGTAATGGCGAGACGCTGACGTTTGCTCAATTATATGAGAGAGCATGTGCGTTTGCTTCCAAAGTCTATACGGTTCACCAAAATGGCCATATCGCTATGTTGTCGAACAATTCCATCGACATGGTGGTTGCTTTTTGGGCATGCACGTATTTGAATGTTCCAGTGGTTTTTCTCAATACACGATTAACTACTAGAGAATGGCAAATACAATGTGAAGATGCGGATGTTGAGACGGTGATTTACGCCGATCAGTATAAGGAAAGCGTGGAATCTTTAGCTTTACCTACTTATCCTTTTGCTGATATTGATACTTTCAAGTCTTCAGCGTGCACATTAACTACTGATATGGATCTTAATTCAGTTTGTTCCCTGATGTTTACTTCCGGAACAACTGGAAGGGCCAAGCCTGTGATCCACACGTATCATAATCATTGGTCTAGTGCAGTAGCGTCTGCTTTAAACCTAGGATTAATGCCAAATGATAAATGGCTTGCATGTCTTCCGTTATTCCATATCGGCGGCTTATCGATTTTATTCAAAAGTGTGATATATGGTATGCCAGTTTATTTATTAGAACGGTTTGATGAAGAAAAGGTGCACAATGCGATAATGAACCAAGATGTTACCATAATATCCGTTGTAGCGGTAACTTGTTCCCGGTTATTAGACAGGTTAGCAGATGGTTATTATCCAAGCTCTTTTCGTTGTATGTTATTAGGTGGTGGACCGGCACCAAAACCTTTATTAGAAAAGGCGAAAGAAAAAAATGTACCGATCGTGCAAACATATGGTATGACCGAGACATCTTCCCAGATTGTGACTTTAAGCGAAGCTGATGCATTACGGAAACTAGGATCTGCCGGAAAGCCACTTTTCTCGGCATCCTTGCAAATTCACGCTAATAATAAAACAACGAAACCTAACGAAGTAGGTGAAATAGTCGTCAAGGGGCCGATGGTGACATCAGGTTATTATCATCGAGAAAAAGCTAATAAAGAAGCTTTTCGAAATGGCTGGTTTCACACTGGTGACTTAGGCTATGTAGATGAAGAAGGGTTCCTCTTTGTAGTTGATCGCCGAAGTGATTTAATCATTTCCGGTGGTGAAAATATCTATCCAGCTGAGGTAGAAGAAGTACTCTTATCATTTAAAGGGGTGCAAGAAGCTGGAGTTACCGCAATAGAAGATAGTAAATGGGGGCAAGTACCTGTTGCTTATGTAGTGGCAAATGAGGGCGTAACAGCCGAGCAATTGTTAGTACATTGCAGTGCTAGGCTTGCTTCCTTTAAAGTACCAAAGACAATCTATTTTCGTGACCAATTGCCACGCAATGCCACAAATAAACTGCAGCGTCATTTATTGCAGAGTTGATAGAAACTAGCCCAAAATTGATAGTAACAAAAAAAGGACAGCATTGCTCCAACTGCTGTCCTTTTTTCTATGCATAATGTCCCCCAATTTTCTTGCTTCGTTCTCGGGTAATACCCGCTTCGGTATAGCTTGTTGCACGTAAAATAGCAGTTGATCCATATTTGGCGCGAATGGCATCCATCACATAACCGACATCTTTCTTTTTCGGTTGATCTTCAAATAAATTCAACTGTGTTTCTATATCATCATACAAGTTGTTCAATGAAACAGTGACACGGCGAATTTTACTATGCTGATTATAAAATTCATGAAATAATTGTAAGCATACATGATAAATATCCATCGTCACATTGGTGGGGAGGTGAAGGGAACGTGAGCGATGAAAACCTCCACTGTTATCGGCATAGCCAATGCCCAAATGAATTGTTCTTCCTGCTCTGCGGTGTGTACGAGCACGCCTACATACTTCTTCACATAAATCAAGCATACATATTAATGTTTCTTCTGCAGTATAATCACGTAATAAGGTAATGCCGTGTCCAAAGCCTTTTTGTTCTTCTTTTTTTCCAAATGAATCATAAACGGGACTTAAATCAACTCCCCACGCATGCCAATATAATTGCTCTCCAATGACACCGAATCGTTTTTGGAGTCGGTCTAAGGGATAATTAGCCAATTGGCCTAAATAAACAATTCCCATCCGGTTCAAGTGTGTTGTCAGTTGTTTTCCAATTCCCCATATTTTTTCAATCGGAACTGGCCATAATAAACGCTCGACATCTTGATAACGACATGTAGCAATGCCAGTTTTTTTCGCATAGAGGTCCATGACTACCTTTGCCAAAAATTTATTATCGCCAATTCCGATTGCACAGGTCAATCCCATCGTGTCATATATTTCGTCCTTAAGCATTTGAGCAACGTGGTGAGCGTCCCCGTATAAATCCTCTAATCCATCGACGGTAATCCACATTTCATCAACGGAATAGGGATGGATTGCTTCTTTGGGAACATAATGATGCAACAATTTGGTGATTTGCATTGACATATTAACGTAATCGCCCATTTTTGCCTCGACAACATAGATTGCAGGATCTTTAGGTAATTCAAAATAGCGACTTACATTTTTAACCCCATGCCGTTGTTTTAAGGCAGGGGAAGCAGCTAGAATAATACTGCCAGATCGATTTTTATCCCCAACAACTGCAAGCATGGTTGTCATCGGATCCAATCCGCGTTTAACACATTCAATGCTTGCGTAAAAAGATCGCATATCGATGCAAAGCACATTATGTTTAGGGAAAGAGCTATAATCCATTGTTCAACACCTCTAACGAACATTCGTTCTATTCATTAGTATAGCCTATGCGTCTAAAAAATAATAGTGTTAAAATATAGTAATAACTTCAAGGGTTCTAGTGGAAAAAGAGTTAAAGATCATTCAGAGTCAAGCTTCCTTTTTCAATGTGATCATTTTATGAATTTTTAGATATAATTATTGGCTTGAGCTAGGCGTCATTAAGGTAAAGTTACCATAATGTAAGACTTGTGAAAGTAGAGAAAAGGTTGAAAACGATTCTCAAACTCATTGACTTAATTGCCAAAAGCTAATAAACTAGAGACAGAGTAAAAGTTTGAATCGAAGATATTAAAAAGCCCGAAACAGTGTGAATAAGGGAGAGGTTCAGCATGGAAACATTAGTAACAAAGGATTTGACGCTTGGATATGGCGATGAAATTATTATAGATGAATTGGATATTACCATCCCTAAAGGAGAAATAACCGTCTTTATTGGTGGTAATGGTTGTGGCAAATCAACATTATTACGTTCATTAGCTCGTTTGTTAAAGCCAAAACAAGGTGATGTTGTTTTAAATGGAGAAGACATTGCAAAAGTTCCAACCAAGGAAGTTGCAAAACAGTTAGCTATTTTGCCACAAAGTCCTATCAGTCCAGAAGGATTAACAGTAGAAGATCTAGTCAAACAGGGAAGACATCCATATAAAACAATGTTTAAGCGTTGGTCTGAAGAAGACGAAAAGGCTGTTGTAGAGGCTTTAGATGCGACCAATATGACAGACTTGAAGGACCGTGCTGTTGATTCCTTATCAGGTGGTCAGCGTCAGCGTGCATGGATTGCGATGACACTTGCTCAAGGAACAGATACCATATTATTAGATGAGCCTACTACTTATTTAGATATGACACATCAAATCGAAATACTTGATTTGCTCTTTGAATTAAATGAGCGCCGGAATAGCACGATTGTCATGGTATTACATGACTTGAACTTGGCTTGTCGTTATGCACATCACATTGTTGCCATTAAAGATAAGCAAGTATATGCGCAAGGAAAACCAGAAGAAATCGTTAACTGTAGTTTGGTACATGATGTATTTCAAATGAAAGCTGATGTAATGTATGACCCGATGTTCGGTACACCAATGTGTATTCCACATGGTCGTGGCCGTTGTCTTATTAAAGAGGTTGTCGAAGAATCGAAACAACAACAAATGCAATCTATAGGTAGTTAAGAAAACGCCCTGTGTTCTAACGAGAATGCAGGGCGTTTTTCTATCTATATACATAGGTCCGCATGTTTCTGGTAATTTTACATACAATACCTGTGAAGAGGTGAATAAACATGGAAAAGAAAACATACTACGTCAATATAGCTTCACAGGAAATCTCACAAATCCCATATGGTAACAATGCAGAATACACTATTCAAGCAACAGACGAAGAAGTTTTTCTACTAAGGGAAAAATTTAATGAGATACATGAAGATGATATCGGTACCTTTGTACGTGCACATATTCCTTTTGTTCAGTATCACCAGGATCCGGAAAATGATGATTATGATACGGATTTACAAGACGTTATGCAGATGATCTATCAATTAGCAACCCCCGAAACAAAACAAGCGATGGACGAATCTGGGATCAGTCCGAAAAATGAAAATAATTGAAACAAATCAGTAGGCTTATACGTCTAATTATATAAATAGATGTTTACAATAAATAATAAAAGGAATAGATATATAAAAGGACACTAGGAGGGAGAAACCATGAAAAAAATCATCACGATCATAACATTTGTAGTCCTTTTTGCATTTGCGATTATCACGATCAATCAACCAGACACACAAACATATGCAAAGCAAAATCATGAATATGCACACAAAACCGCCGGGCCCAAACAACTACATGTTGACAATATCAAGCAAGCAGCTGAAGCGAATGAGATAACACATGAAGAAATTGTGAAGCTGACAGATACATTCATGGACCTATTAGTACAGGAAATTGATGATCATTATAAAGTAGTAAGATTCGATACAAAAGAGGAGCTGCTAAATGCTTTTGAGCCCTATGTTGTAAAAGGTGCCGTAAAACCTTATATTGATTACTATTATGAAGAGAAAGAAGACGGATTATATATCGTACCAACTGAAACTCCACCATGGTTCGAAAAGGATGAAGACTACGAAAAAGAATCAAAAGATAACAAAGTAATTATTACACAATCCAACGAAAACGAGTTATATGGGGCTTACACGATAGAAATTGTATTTAAAAAAATAGATGATACATGGAAAATAGTAAACATTAGCCATGAGTAAAAATAAAAGGTAGTATAGAGGTATGAAAACTTTTTATGATTACTATAATAACAAAATACAATTATCATTCGAAGATCAGCCATTTGATTCAGACCCGAAGCATGTCTGGGTGATTTGCCGTTTCGAAAAGAAGTGGCTGTTAACAAAGCATAAAAATCGCGGGCTAGAATTCCCAGGTGGCAAAGTAGAGCAAAATGAAACGCCAAAACAAGCAGCAATAAGAGAAGTATTAGAGGAGACAGGAGGCGAAGTAGATCAAATTAAGTATATTGGACAATATTTTGTATCGGGAAAGAGAGAAAAGCTGGCGAAAAATATCTACTTTGCAATGGTAAAGAAATTAAGAGAACAAGATTCTTACTATGAAACAGAAGGGCCAGTTTTATTAGAAAAGCTTCCTGAAAATATTAAATCCAATGAAAACTATAGTTTTATTATGAAAGATGATGTTCTATCATATAGTTTAGACTATATCGAAAAAATAATGGAATTAACGTATAGCTGATTGCTAGCTATACGTTTTTTAATACTCACAATATATCGCTAATCGGTTGACTTCATTACCTGAATTCGATACGATATAAGCTATAACTATGAAAAAGATAACTCTAGACTTACACCAACAAAGTCTAGAGTCATATATTGTTTTTATAACCAAGTATTTTTATAGGATTAATAAGTTAATTTTATCGATTTAATAATTAACTTGACTCGTGCATTTTTAAAGGAAAAGTTGTATAGTTGAAGATGTAGATTTTTTTATAACATACATTCTTTAATTAGACTTTTATCACGGCGCTAACCGTCCGTGAAACACAGTGGGTGATCACGGACGCTAACTCCCTGATAAGTTTCGCTAACCATCAGTGGGAATGAAGAAACCCGGCTTATGGAAGTCCAACTTTATATAAAAGTGAATGATGAAAGTCTTGGTGTAGACTAAGAAGGAGGAAACAAAAAAATGGCGAAAAATAGACGCTTATTTACGTCAGAATCGGTTACAGAAGGTCATCCGGATAAAATTTGTGACCAGATCTCTGATGCAATCTTAGATGAAATTATAGCAAAAGATCCAAATGCAAGGGTAGCTTGTGAAACAACAGTAACAACTGGATTGATATTAGTTTCTGGTGAAATTACTACATCCACGTATGTGGATATTCCGAAAATAGTTCGTAATACGATTAAAGAAATAGGATATACAAGAGCGAAGTATGGCTTTGATGCCGAAACTTGTGGTGTATTAACTGCTATCGATGAACAATCAGCTGATATTGCTGGTGGTGTTGATCAGGCACTTGAAGCACGTGAAGGTCAGATGACAGATAATGAAATCGAAGCAATTGGTGCTGGAGATCAAGGTCTTATGTTTGGTTATGCCAATAATGAGACACCGGAATTAATGCCGTTGCCAATCAGCTTGGCACACCGCTTAGCAAAACAATTATCGGATGTTCGAAAAAATAAAACACTAGACTATCTGCGTCCCGATGGTAAAACACAAGTAACAGTGGAATACGATGAAAACGACAAACCACAACGTATTGATACTATTGTTATTTCAACACAACATCATCAAGATATTACGCTAGAGCAAATCCAAAAGGATATAAAAGAACATGTTATCAATCCTGTCGTACCAGCTGAACTATTAGATGAGGATACGAAATATTTTATTAATCCAACTGGCCGTTTTGTTATTGGAGGCCCTCAAGGTGATGCTGGTTTAACAGGCCGAAAAATTATCGTTGATACGTATGGTGGCTATGCCCGCCATGGCGGTGGAGCTTTCAGTGGTAAAGATGCAACAAAAGTTGATCGCTCAGCTGCATATGCTGCTCGTTACGTGGCGAAAAATATCGTGGCTGCAGGTTTAGCAGAAAATTGTGAAGTACAATTGGCATATGCTATCGGTGTAGCACAGCCTGTATCTATCTCAATTAATACTTTTGGTACTGGAAAGTATTCAGAAGAAGAATTGGTTGAAGCAGTTCGTGAAAACTTCGATCTTCGACCAGCAGGCATTATTAAAATGTTAGATCTAAGAAGACCAATATACCGAAATACAGCTGCGTACGGTCACTTTGGACGTACAGATGGAGATTTCCCATGGGAAAATACAGACAAAGTAGACGTGCTAAAGTCATTCTTGTCCAAAGCGTAAATTAAATATAATGAACAAAGGCCAAGTACAATTAATAGTATTTGGTCTTTTTTTATAAGTATAATCCGCGGTATCAACGCATTTGTAAGCAGAGTAGCCGTTTTGAAATAGCTTGTACAGGAAACCATCGCTGCGGTTATTACGCCTATTATTCATGTCATAATAACTACTGGGTGGGCTTTCCCGGTTTTTCTTAAATAGACAAGAAAGTATAAAATTTGCGAAGATGTCTAGCTCCGAGCGCCCAGAAACTAGGCGACTTCACGAATCGCCCTACGATAAGTCATCATCGGTTCGTAAACTCACCGTGATTCCTTTATCTCAGTTGATGCGTTCCAGTCGCTACGTTTCTAAACGGGCGCTCTGCGCTTTTCTTAATATGAAAAGAAAGGATAAAATCAGCCCACTTGCACTCCTGTGAGAATTGTTTGACCTAAAGATCCACTAGTTTTTGGTTCGAAAAAGGGCATGTAAGGCCATGTGTGAAAATGAGCATTGGTCTATTTTGAACGTTGCTAATGGTTACTCTGCGTTTTTCTAATAGAAAAGAAAAATATGTGTAACACTAAGAAATAAATATCGTCAAATAAGTGATGGAAAATTTCTTAGGAAAGAAGGAAACAGGATGTGCGGTTTTATTGGCCTATTAAAAGCAGAACCAAAATGGTTAGATTCTATAGAACGAAAAGAATTTGAAAACCGTAATAGTATCATCCAGCATAGAGGACCTGATGATGAAGGATACTATGAAGATGAGCATATTATATTTGGTTTTAGAAGGTTAAGTATTATTGATGTTGAAAGTGGACAACAACCATTCACTTATCATGACGATCGCTATTGCATGGTATTCAATGGCGAAATATATAATTACCTAGAATTGAAAGCAACACTAGAGAATCAAGGAATGACTTTTTCGACAGAATCTGATACAGAAGTGATTATTTCCATGTTTTCACAAAAAGGTGTTGATATATTTCGTGAACTCCGGGGCATGTTTGCATTATTAATATGGGATAAAGAAGAGCAATGTCTATATGGAGCTAGAGATATGTTCGGCATCAAACCGTTTTATTATAAAGAGTCGGAAGAGGGGGTATATTTTGCTTCTGAAAAGAAAAGTTTACTTACAGAGTCAGAGCAAATAGATCAAGAAGCATTCCAACATTATTTCACCTATCAATATGTACCTGAGCCACTGTCAATGAATGAAGATATAAGTAAGTTAGAGTCGGGTAGTTATTTTATAAAAGAAAAAGATAGGCAATTAGTAAGCTATCGTTATTTTCAACCAGATTTTAAAGTGAAACATTATGAAAATAAGGATTGGATAGAACGGATTCAGACTGCTTTAGATCAATCTGTTGCGATGCATATGCGTAGTGATGTTCCGGTAGGTTCTTTTTTGTCTGGTGGTATCGATTCTTCATTTATTGTTGCCATAGCAAAAAGATACCATCCGAATATAAAAACCTTTTCGGTTGGATTTGAACAAAACGGTTATTCTGAAATCGATGTTGCACAAGAGACAGCGGATCGATTAGGAGTAGAAAACTATACTTATATAATTTCACCAGAGGAGTATGTAGCGAAATTACCTAAGATTATTTGGCATTTGGATGAACCATTGGCAGATCCGGCTTGTGTCCCTTTATATTTTGTTGCTAGAGAAGCAAAGAAACATGTAACGGTAGTGTTATCAGGGGAAGGAGCGGACGAATTATTTGGAGGTTACAATATATATCGCGAGCCTGAATCACTACGAGTCTTTGAATCGATTCCAACACCAGCAAAAGATTTACTAGCGCGCGTTGCTGATGTGCTACCAGAAGGGGTTAAAGGAAAAAGCTTCTTAGCGAGAGGTACAACTCCAATAAGGCAGCGGTATATTGGAAATGCCAAAATGTTTGAAGAGGAAGAGAAACAATGGCTGTTAAGGACTTATCGGAAAGAATTCTACTATCAAAAAGTAACAGCTCCACTTTATGATCAAATCGAACAAGAGCATCCAGTACATCAAATGCAATATATTGATATGCAAACATGGTTACAAGGTGATATTCTACTGAAAGCAGATAAAATGACAATGGCACATGGATTGGAATTACGCGTTCCGTTTTTAGATAAGGAAGTATTTAACGTTGCTAGAGAGATACCAGTATCCAAGAAAATAGCAAATGGCACGACCAAACATATTTTACGTGAAGCCGCAAGTGGCATAGTCCCTGATCATGTATTGAATCGTAAGAAGTTAGGTTTTCCTGTTCCCATTCGTCACTGGTTAAAGAATGAGATATATGGATGGGCAAAAAATCTTATCCAAGAGAGTGCAACAGATCATTTGCTAGAAAAACATGTTATTTTTAATTTGCTTGAGCAACACGGTAAAGGTAAAAAAGATAATAGCAGAAAACTATGGACAGTTTTCATGTTTATGTTATGGCACCAAATTTATATCGAGAAAAGATTTGATATTTCAGAATTACAGGAAGAGGATAAAACAGAAAGCAAGCTTGTTCATGTATAATGAGCAAGCTTGTTTTTCTGTATCACAGCTCCAAATCTGATGGCTGAGTCTTTTTATAGATTTGGGCCTTTTTCACATAATCTTCTTGAATGCGTTCCATTTCATCAATATCTTCTTTCGTTAATTCCCGAACTACTTTAGCAGGACTGCCAAAAGCAAGTGTACGTGGTGGAATTTTTTTACCGGGTGGTACTAAACTGCCTGCACCAACAAATGCCCCTTCCCCAATTTCTGCACCATCTAATATGATCGATCCCATGCCGACTAATGCATGTTTACGAATCACAGCGGAATGTAACGTAACTTGATGTCCGACTGTAACTTGGTCTTCAATGATCAAGGGCATGTCCGGACTTTGATGGAGTAAGGATAAATCCTGAATATTGGAATAGGACCCGATTTTAACCGGTGCGACATCACCGCGAATCACTGTTTTGAACCAAATGCTAGAATATGCTCCAATTTCAACATCTCCCGTAATGACACAATCTGGTGCAATGTAAGCAGTTTGGTCAATTGAAGGTGTTTTTCCTTTATAACCATATAACATGTATGATAACCTCCTAGTATCTAGTTAAATATATGATATCATATTGATATAGAAGTAATAACAGTAAAGTGAGGGAAAAAAGTTGTCCACAAACGTCCCAACAAATGCACCAATCTTAATGAAAAATGTCTATCAAAAAATATTTCCACAAGTAAAAAGTGAATTGAGATATTGGTCAAAGCGTGCCAAAGAAATACCTAATGAAGAACTTCGTACACAAGCTTTAGCTAGTATTAAGGATAAAAAATTCCACTGTCAGGGTGGCAGTGTATACAGCTTATTAGCTGGAGATATGTGGCGTGAGGCAATTCGGTTTATTGTTGCCTATCAAACGATTAGTGATTATTTAGATAATTTATGTGATCGGAGTACGTCACTTGATCCAACCGATTTCCGTATGCTCCACCAATCCATGGAGGATGCGTTATCACCGGGAAACGAAGTTAAGAACTATTATCAATATCGTGAGGAACAAGCAGATGGTGATTATTTAGTTGATCTGGTCCAAACATGTCAACAAGTACTACTTAAGATTCGTCATTACTCGATTTTTCAATCCCACATGGTTCAATTAGAATCACTTTACAGCGACTTGCAAGTACATAAACATGTCGTTCATAATGAGCGTATTCCACGGTTAGAAAGTTGGTTTCAGCAACACCAACAAAGATGGCCGATGTTAAGCTGGTATGAGTTTTCCGCTTGTACAGGTTCTACGCTAGGGATTTTTTGTATGGTTTCATATGGACTAAACGATCAAATGACAGAAGAATTAGCAGAAAAAATATTTGATAGTTATTTTCCTTTCTTACAAGGCTTACATATTATGTTGGATTATTTTATTGATCAACAGGAAGATGAAGAGGAAGGGGATTTAAACTTCTGTAATTACTATCAAACTCCACAGGAATTAGAACAACGTCTTGTCTATTTTGTAGAACAGACCAATCACCATGTTCAAACTTTACCGGACCGCGCTTTTCACGAAATGATCCAGCACGGCTTAGTCGGTCTTTATTTAGCAGACCCCAAAGTGAAAAAGATGAAACAGTTTGAAACGATTGTCAAACGCTTAATTCGAGTAAGTGGGCGTAAGTCTCAATTCTTTCATTGGAATATTAAAATATACAATCGATTGGCAGGAAGAAATTAACCTGAGCAGATTAGCAGTCTGCTCAGGTTGTCTGTTATTTGGTTTCAAAGGGAAGGACAATTAATCTATTTTGTAACCTTTCCGTTTAAAAAACGACCTATTATATAAGGTGAGACGGTACTGATCATTAGCGAAACTTATTAGGTTGGTGTTTGCTATCTTTCATACTTACTTATCATTATTGTGTTGCTTGACTGTGATAAACGATTGGAGGGTGGTTAATGAGGTTAACATACTTTGTCGCTGGATCTATTTTATTCCTCATCGTTATATTATTGGTTTCGGCAAATTCCTCTTCCATTAGCAATCCAAATGCACGAAATATCTTAAGTGAAAATCCTGATGCCGATATTATCCAATGGGATGGAGTGGTTTATCAAAATGTAACAGATAGAGAATGGCTACGGACAGGTTACCAGACAGGTGAAGTGATCGGCGAAATAGTCAAACAAACAGATCGCCAATGGTTTTATCGCGATCGCTTTGCTACTAAATTAGAAAAAGGTACGATCCTTTATGCCAATAAGAGTAGCGATTATCAAAGTAGTGAGTTTTTATCTACAATACTAGTTGAAAAAGATGGTCAATTACTTGTTTACCAAGCTCTGGTGGAAGGTTAATAAGATGAAGAAGTACATGTATGTTTCTATTGCTTTAGTTTTCATTTTGTTTGGACTATTTGTTGGAAAACAGCAACAAGAACAAAGCGCTTTGATGGATGATCTTTTACTTCATCAGCCCATAGATATCGAAGCGGTTGAGGGAATGTATGTAAATCAAAAGGAAATCAATATAAATCAGAAGATTATTAAAGCTTTTAACGACTATCCTGCAACGAAAATCGTAGAAAAAATATCGACGAGACTGAGGGAGAATTAGTGATCGAACTTCAGGGAAATATCGTAATTAAACTTTTGTTTTCTGATGATAATCTATTTGTGAAGCGAAATGATGTTGGTGAAGGAGAAATAGCTTATCAACTAAAAGAAACAATAGAGCCGGTTGAAGCCCTCTTTTCGGAGCGATAGTATGTATTTCTTTGGAAAAGTAACCTTCTTCCTTGAATAAAGGCAGATATTCAAGGAAGATCTCTTGATATTGAAGGGGAGCTAGTTATCCAACGAGAGCGGTGATCGCCGTATATTATTCATCACGGTACTAATTGCCATTAAAACCCCAACAAAGAAAGTCACACTTTATATTTTTTTAGCCAATATAATTAAAAACATAGGTCTGCGTAGTTCATCCTGCATGTCTGGTAGCATCTCCTCAGATGGGGTGGATTCCTCGACTGCTTTAATACTAAAACCAGCTGCTATTAAACCATTGATATATGTCGAAATCGTCCGATGATATTTGATGACATTATCAGCAAGGAATGAGGTTTGCCGTATACCTTCTGTATGATAATGATCAACAGGCCAATGTAATCGTTGGCCGTTCAGATCATAATACCAGTCCTGTTCTTCTCTTGCTGTGAAAATCGGATGTTCAACAGAAAAAAGAAAAGTGCCACTAGGTTTGAGATAATCAAATATTTTGTTACAGATTGCTTGATAATCTTTTACATAATGTAGCGCTAATGAACTGAATACAACATCAAATGTAGCATTATTAAAACGGATGTCTTCTATCGGTTGTTTGATATAAGATATTGCTGAATCATTGGTCAACTCTATTGCTTCTTGCAACATTTTTTCTGAAATGTCTACACCGATTACTGAATTTGCCTTTTGCTCACGTGCATATCGACAATGCCATCCGAAACCACAACCTAAGTCGAGAACATCTTTATTTTGTAGGTCAGGGATTAACTCTTTAACAATATGCCATTCTCCCGCTGCTTCAAGACCATTAGTTGATCTTGGCATACTTTTATAAGCAGAAAAAAACTGATCATTATCATATTTATTTTGCTTCATTAACTTTCAGCCCTTTACATTATTTAAGCTTTTCAATCGCAATTACAAACGGTGGATTATTTATCTGGTTAATAAATTGATATTGCAAGACTTGATATTGTTTTTGGTCCAATTCTGTGCAAAAGTTTAATACATGATTTTTTTCTGTAGTACCACCTTTATGTCCGTGATATATCACTAATACAATTCGTCCTTTAGTTGTTAATAGTGAAAGCATGGAGCGGATCGCTTTGATCGTTGTATCTGGTGTCGTAATAATCGAATGGTCTCCTTTAGGTAAATAACCTAAATTAAAAATAGCAGCTGAAATCAACTGTTCTTTTACATAAGAAGCTACGTGCTCATGACCATCATGAATGAGATTGACATTGTTTATTTGGTGATCTGCTAACAAGCCTTTGGTTTGTTCAATAGCTTCTTTCTGAATATCAAATGCGTATACCTTTCCTGTGTCACCAACGAGCTTACTTAGCTTTAAGGTATCATTACCGTTTCCACAGGTTGCGTCAATAACACTGTCTCCTTCTCTGACAACCTCTTCTAATAATTGATGAGAAAAAGGGATGATTGCTTTCATGTTGATTACTCCTCTGAAAAAAGTGTTCTGTGTTCTTCTGTATTTTAGCAAACAATTGTTAAAAAGTGTATGATATTTAGCGATTGTCATACAATAAATTTGAGGTGATCACGATGGCAACAAGAGATTCAATAGAAAATTTACTTATTGAAGGACAACATATTATTCAACAAGCGGAAGAGCAGTTAGATATGTCTAATCGTAATCAGTTTTTATTAAACGAAGATTATACAAACGCACATTTGGAATTGGAGAAATTATCACAGAGCATTGATCGGGTAATGGCAAGTGCTAATGCGCAACAACGGGAGCAGCTTCATCGTTTTCAGTTAGTGGTAAATGAAAAGTTAAATGATATGATATTGGATGAAATTGATGTTACAAGATATGAATAAAATGACTTGAGGTACAATCTTTTTTCTAGATTGGTACCTCTTTTTTCGATCTCCTTGTTGTACAATAAATGGGAGAGGTGATAATAAATGACATTAACTATTAGAAATATGGAGTATGGAGATATAAAACAGGTACAGATAATTGCGAGAACAAGTTGGTTTGCTACATATCAAGGAATTATCCCCACTGAAATACAAAAGAAATTTTTAGCTTCGGCATATAGTGAAGAAATGATGAAAAAAAGGCTGGAAAATTCGATACTATTAGTTGCTGAAATGGAAGAACAACTTGTCGGTTTTGCCAACTTCTCAACGGTGAAAAATAACGGGGAGGTAGAGTTGCATGCTATCTATTTAATGCCTGCGTATCAAGGAAAGGGAATCGGTACATCATTACTAGACAAAGGCATCCAAAAACTTCAAGCTGTCAAGGAAATATATGTGGATGTGGAAAAGGAAAACAGCATTGGACGGCATTTTTATGATGCAAAAGGTTTTCAGGAAGTGGAAGAATTTGATGATAACTTCGATGGACATATACTAAAAACAATACGAATGGTATTATTGCTGTAAAAAGTTCGGAGCGAACCGAGCTTTTTTATATTGCATCCTTCCTTGTATTAGTGTACTATTTAGATAGTACACTAATACAAGGAGCGATGGAAGTGAGTATTTACAAAGGTTTATGGAAAAAAGAAATGGTAATGATGAGAGGGTATCATGTTGTTATGCTCTTAGTATTTATCGCATTAACCTGTTTTATGATGTATCAAAGATCTTCTCCGTTGGATGAACATTTTCTATTAGATTTATCTACAATGAGTATGATTGTTTTACCAGCGACTCTGTTATTTAGTCTTAATATGGAAACGAATCAACTCTCCATGTTTCTCTTTTCAAAGTTACAAATATCGAAGCAAATACAGCTGAAATTTTTGCATGGATTGTTTTTGACTGGAATATATTTTGGGTTAATGATTGCAATGGCAATTATTTTTTTCCTTTTTAACATGACCAACTACACTTTTGCTCAACTATTAAAGATATTACTTGCCACTTTTTTATTTATCCTGTTTATTTCAATTCAAATTTCAGTGTCGGTTTATATTGCGTGGGTAATACATCAATGGCTGAAAGAAAATCTCGGGTTTATTTTAAGTATTGTAGCTGTCTTTTTTTTACTATATGTAGTGATCAGGATTCTAGGGTCGATTTTGTCGGTCCTGTCTTTTTTAGAAAATGTTTGGTTAGTCGAAGCCAAATCTTTTGTTGATGTCCCCTTTACCATTTTTATGGTGGATGACCAATTGTCACTAAGCTTACTCTTAACGTTTGGCTTGATTTTATATGGCTTTTACCGCTTTTTTACATGGGTGCTTGTAAAAAGAGTGGAGGTGTAGCCAATGCCTCAGCAGTTTCAACGGGATAAGCCGATCTATTTACAGGTGGTCGATACAATTATTCAGGAAATAGTGAGTGGCATAAGGCAATCTGGAGAAAAATTGCCGTCAGTTCGTGAGTATGCGATCGAAGTAGGAGTTAACCCGAATACGATTCAAAGAGTTTATCGAGAATTGGATCAGCGTCAGATCACGATCACGAAAAGAGGACAGGGCACATTTGTTACAGAGGATAGCCGGTTAATTACTCAGGTTCGCGAAGAGTTGAAAAAGCAATATGTTGACCAATTTGTGGAGGATATGGGGGCACTAGGGTTTAGTAAAGAGGAAATAATCTTAAGTTTAAAAGAGGGGGAGCATGATGCTTGAAGTACAGCATATCAGTAAAAGAAGGAAGTTTCGTAAAGTGTTGCAAGATTGTTCATTTGTAATTGAGACTGGCAAAATCATTGGAATAATCGGTGAAAATGGTAGTGGGAAAACAACCCTTTTAAAAGTGTTAGCTGGTATATTACGAGCTAATCAAGGGACTATTAATCTTGAAAATGACCGAAGTCAACAGATTTCTTATAGTCCGGACCAATCTTATTTCTATGATTATTTTTCCATTGAGGAGTTAATCGAATTTTATCAGTCACAATATCCAGATTTTAACCAGGAACGTGCTAATGCATTGATAAAGTTTTTTACATTAAATCGAAAAGAAAAGATCAAATACCTTTCCAAAGGGCAATTAGGCAGAGTCAAAATTGCAGTGACAATTGCAAGAGAAGCTCCTTTCTTAGTATTAGATGAACCGTTGGCAGGTCTTGATCCGCTAGTAAAAGAAAAAATAATTAAAGGTATTATTCAATTTATTGATTTAGAATCACAGTCTTTAATTATAACTACTCATGAGTTATTGGAGGTAGAGCCCATTCTAGATGAAGTAATCGTTATGAAGAATGGAACTATTATTGAACAAAAGCAAGTGGAACAAATCAGGGAGGAGACGACGATTCAAGATTGGCTAGAGCAAATATACTAAAATGCAATATTCTCACACCCTTTGAAATATGATATAATCTGATTCATTCCATATTGTGTATAATTTAGTATTTTCCGGAGGGTGTACATATGAAGTTTTTTGCTAGTTTGATCATGGTATTTGGAATTGGTTTTGCTGGAGCGGTTTTGTGGTTCGCTTCTTTTTCGACAAAGAGTCAAGCGTTTTATGGGAGTTTTATTCCAATTGTGACAATTGGCTTCATCATAATTTCTATTCTACTTGTTTATGAAAAATGGAAAAACCGTGCTGTGAAAATAATTAGCATTACTTTTTTATTGTTAGCCGGTATCGCTGTTGGAAGTTATGAAGGTTATCAATATTATTTAAGAAGTCTAGAAATTGTCAGTACACAAGATGTTGATCTTAGCAAATATCAACCATTTGCAGAGAATACGCAAGCAGTTACACTTGGGGAAGAGTCAACTTTACAAATAGAAGAGAATTTGCCGCGATTAGATGGTGCTACAGCACTATACCCCGTTTATGCTGCGTTTGCTCAAGCAGTTTATCCGGATAAAGAGTATCGTGTAAGCAACAGTGAAGTGATATCTAGTCAGACTTCTGGTGCTTTCGATAATCTAATAGACGGAGCGATAGATATTGCATTTCTTGCCGAACCGTCAGAAGAACAATATCAACAAGCAGAAAGAAAAAACGTAGATTTGTCACTCACACCAATTGGTAGAGAAGCATTTGTCTTTTTTGTTCATCATGATAATCCGGTAGAATCATTAACAGTGGAAGAAATTCAAGGAATCTATGCTGGAGAGATTACCAACTGGAAAGAGCTAGGGGGGAATGATGAGGAAATTCTCGCTTTTCAACGTCCGGAGGGAAGTGGCAGTCAGTCTGCCTTAATTCGTTTTATGGATGGAAAATCGCTAATGGATCCACCAGCTGATGAGATTGTAACTGGTATGGCTGGCATTATCCGCGAAACGTTGAACTATCGAAATAAGGGAAATGCGATCGGTTATTCCTTCCGTTATTTTTCACAAGAAATGGTGGAGAATGGTGATATAAAACATGTTGCCGTTAATGATGTAGCACCAACAAAAGAAAATATCCAAAACAATACCTATCCAGTCGTTGCAGCATTTTATGCGATAACTGCGGGAAGTGATAATCCGAATGTATCACCCTTTATTGAATGGATGCAGTCACCGCAAGGCCAATCTCTTGTCGAACAAACTGGGTATGTTCCATTACCGTAGGAGGTGTCTTGATGATTACTGTACACATAGTCGAGTTTCTATCCTTTATTCCCGTATGGCTAGTGATTGTATTAGGGGCTATTTATTTTTATCGCAAGAATGAGGAAGAGATGGCGATTTGGAAAGTTGCCATCCTTATTTTTGTTGGAATGTTTACGTTTGATTTTCATTGGAATATAGAAAATGAATGGAGAATTCCTGTTTTACCTTTAGGTGTTTGGATTGTCTATTTTTTTATGCGTAAGGATTCAGAGCGTTGGCAGCGAGCACGTACGTTTGTCTGGTGGGGGTTTTTGTCTAGTTATTTATTTATCTTGTCAGGACTAATAGCGATATTATTACAATCGATAATCTATCCAGATGATGAAGTGCAAACCTTTCTGGCAAATGTTGAAAATGCAGAGGTAAAGACAATTCATTCTTCAGGAGAATATAATATCTCATTGGACCCAGATACATTTTCTGAAGCATTGGATACAGCTACAAGAAAAGAACTAGACTTTAACCAATGGCGTGATGAACAAATGAATGTGGAGCAAGAGCATGCTGAAGAATTCCCTTATTTGGTAGAAGGTGTCAAAGCTGAGTGGGGAAGCGGTTATATTCCTGTTGTATATGTAAGTAAAGATGGTAAACATCTGCTTATTTCTACTCGAGAGCAACAGTACTATTTTGAGACGGAGAAGCGATTGTGGGAGTGACTAACGAATGAAGCATAAAAAAACGGTCATTTTCATTAGTATTTTAATTCTACTTATAGTAGTTTCTGGCATTACTATTTTTCAGAACCAGATCCCTTTTTATCGGAAGACATGATCATAGACCATATTAATGAACATCATCAACTAGAGGTAGCGGAAATACAGGAAATTATTTTTTTAGATGAACAGCACGTTGTAGTTTTTTTCATCTCTACAGATGAAATGTATGCACAAGCATTTTGGAAATGGCAAGATAATGATTGGTTACTGATGGGACATAATGCGATGGGATCTTATACGGTATGGAATTTGAACGAAAGTGATTTGTATTTAATTTGGAATGTTCTTCCGGACCCCACGTTAAGTTATGTTGAAATAATTGGACAACGAGAGCGACAGTATGGCACAACGAAAGGAAACAATTATTATTACCCAGCATTACAATTAACGAAAAGAATCGATGTAGCAAGGGAAAAATACGGAGTGGAAGAGATCTCAGGTGTTTGGAAAGAAGTGAGTGTTGATCTCCAACAAACCTCAGATCAAGTAGATGATTTTTTGACCATTTCATCTCCTCCAACAGAGGTAACGTTTGGTTGGGTACCATATGGGTCAAATGAAAAAATATTGTCAGTTGATGACTATACTGTGAGTGAGTTTGGCTCAAGGTTTGGTGGGGGTATTAAGCCAATTTTTCGCCTAACTGAAGATGAATTACAATAAAAATTTGAAACTTTCCTTTCTTTTGTTCGTATTAATTAATAGTGAGAAGAGGAGGAATTTAGAATGATAGGTGTGTTAATTGCAACTGTTATTGCAATGCTTTTATATGTGGTAGGCTTAATCATTACCGTAAGCATTTCTTCTTTAAATGCTTCACGGATTATGAAACATGGTCTGATTATTTTCGTAATCGGTTATGTGATTACAGGTGTCATTTTCTATTTTATGATGCCGGCGATTACTGTACCGAACATGTTGATCGCTAATTTAATCGTAGTAGTAGTGTTATTGCCATTATTATTATATGTGATTCAACCAGGGGAAAAAGTAGAAACAAAGGTATTAAGTCCTCTTATTATCTTTTTTGGAGTTGGGTTAATAGGGTTAATTGTTGTAATTATCTTAGGATTTACGACACTAGATGAAGCACATCAAAGTATTACCGTTCAAGAAGAAGAAGAGGCAGAGCCGTTAACTAAAGATGAAACGCCAATCACAGTAGCGCCAGAATTTGCGCGAAATAAAATTCAGAAAGCAATGAGTGTTGTTCCGAATCCGCAATTTTATGATTTAGGAAAACTCCAAGTTCAAAAAGTTAAGGAAGAGATTGTATATGTGGCTCCTGTAGAATTTGCAGGCTTTTGGAAGTATCTTAGAGGAAAAGAAACAGCAGGTTACTTTACCATTTCAGCAACGAATGTAAATGCCCAACCAGCGTTTCATGATAGCGCCATGCAATATACAAACTCAAGTTACTTCAATAAATATGTTCAAAGGGTCATTTATAATAAGTATCCACATTACATTCAAAGTGGTGAAGCACAGATTGAAGTGGATGATGAGGGAAAACCTTGGTATGTGCAAACCATATATCGCCCGATGCATGTAACGAATAAACCGAATTTGGAAGACTTGAAAGTAGTGGTGATCGATCCTACTTCTGGGGATATGCAGATGTTTGATACTAATGAAGCCCCAGAATTTATAGAAGGCTCTGTCAGCTCTGAAATGGCTACTTTAGAGAATAATTACTTTGGTAAATATATTCATGGTTGGTTGAACAGTGTGTTTGGTAAAAGAGATGTTAAAATTCCTAATGAATCTGGTTCAGAATCTGGAGTAACACCAATATTTGATGAGAATGGTGACATGTTCTACTTTACTGATATGACATCACCAAAGGAAAATATCGATTCAGCTTTAGGCTATACATTAGTAGATGCGAGAACGGGAGAACTCATCTATTATGGTGGAGAAAAGAACAATGGAATTATGGACAGTGAGGGTGCGAAACAAATTGTGAATAAAGAATTCCCTGAGAAAAAATGGAAAGGCTATATGCCAGTTCTTTATAATGTTGATGGTAACCCGACATGGGTGGTCAACGTCTTAGATCCAAATGGATTGCATAAGCAATACGCTTATATTAAGGCGAATGATTCTGATTTTGTTGTCTTTGGTGATACTGCCAATGAAACACTAGATGCTTATCGAATGGCATTGTTACAAGCCCCTGGCAATGTTGGCGCAACAGATGAAACGGTGACAGAGCAAGTAACAGGTGAAGTGGATCGCGTATTAGTTACATCATCTGAACAAGGGCAAATCGTACAGTTTTTATTAACAGACGATTCGACCATTTATACAGTAAATGCGAGTAAATCACCACTAGCCATTTTCTTGGAAAAAGGAGACAGCATTGACGCTGAAGTTCAAATGCTAGACAATGGAACAGCAACTGTCGAAGAATTATTAATTGAAGAGTTAACTGAATAATAAAAAGTCAACAATTGCTATGAAGAGTAGCAATGCTTTAAAAAAGACTATGCAAGAAAGGTGACTCCTGTGCTATACAGGGGTCACTTTTTTTATGTCACAAAGCTCTTTTTCTTTGAATTAGACTGGTTGACTAAGCTACAAACGAGAGCAATTTCGCAATAAACAATTGCAAAGATTATAAAAAAAGCAAACTCTTTAAAAGAGTTAGGTTAATTTGCATACATCGGACTAATGATAGACTTACTTTTTACACGGAAAACTGTTCATTTTCATGGGCAAATTTCCTTGTTAATTCAATTTTACAAGGAAATCTAACAGTATTATTAGGCAGCTTCCCTCATGAAACGAACATTATCTCAGTTGATTCTAAAGTTAAACGGCCGCACTAAGCTTTTTCTCAATCAGTATGGATTTTTAAGTGGATTCAAGTGTCTATCAGCTATTCTTCATGATACCTATTCTTAAGTCCTAGATAAAAAGTTATAATTTTCATCTAAAAGTCCCATTACAATCTTCTTGATATGTTGTATAGTTGAAAATGGTGCGTAATGACTGATTCTTTATATCTATTTAATGCCTGTTTAAGGATAAAATTCCTTATCTTTCACAACAATCAATCATACAGAAAAGGTGGATTATTATGAAATTTAAAATTGCCAATTTATCATTAAGAAACAAGATATCCCTCATTATCTTGCCGGTTGTTATTTTGTGTATAGTAATATTGACTTGGCTCAGTGTTCGAAGTCTAGAAAGTAATGCACAGGATGACCTGGAACAGGAGTTGCGTAGTGTAGGTATATTAACTGCAATGCAACTGAATGGGGAAACAGTGAGTCAAATGCTTGAAGCTGATAGTGAAAATGATCCAGGCTTCATAGAAGCACAACAAATGCTGGAAGAGATTAAGAATGAACAAGGTATTATGGAGTGGAGCTACATTTGGGAGATGGAAAGTGAAGATAGTATTATTCCTGTAGCATATACAGAAAATTTAAATGAGATTTATAATGCTGGTGAGTCTTTTAATGATTTAGCAGATATTCACTTATTACATGCTCATCAAGCTATGGAAACAGGAGAGCCGAGTGTAACAGATATTTTTGAAGATCCTTTCGGAACTTGGCGAACTGTTTTTGTCCCTTTAAAAGATGAATCAGGTAACCAGGTTGCCGTGCTAGGTATTGATTATTCAGCTGATTACATATCATCAGTTATTAATGGAGCGATTCTACTTCAATCCATTATAGGTGTAATTAGTGTAATTGTATTAAGTCTGCTTATTTACATCGTTATTCGTCAAATGACTAAACCTCTCGACCGAGTTGTTCAAGTAGCTACGGGCATAGCTCAAGGTGATTTGACTCATGAAAATTTAGAAGTCAATTCCAACGATGAAGTAGGTAAATTAACAGAAGCATTTAACAATATGTTAGTAAAGTTAAGAGAATTAATCTCAGGTATTTCTAATACAACGGTAGTGTTATCAAACCAAAGTGAGGAGTTAAATAAGTCGGCAAAAGAAGTACAAGTTGGCTCTGAACAAATTACTACCACTATGGAAGAATTAGCAACAGGATCTGAGCAACAAGCAGAAAGTGTGGCAGAGCTTTCTTCCTTGATGGAAACATTTTCCGATAAAGTAAAAGATGCTAATAAGAATGGTGATTACATACTCCAGTCATCCAATGAAGTACAAGAATTAACAGAAAATGGTAGTTCGTTGATGGCATCGTCTAATCAACAAATGGTTAAAATTGATCAAATTGTACAAGATGCCGTTCAAAAAGTTCAAGGCTTAGATCAACAATCACAAGAAATTTCTAAGCTTGTCTCCGTTATTATGGATATTGCCGAACAAACGAACTTATTAGCATTAAATGCAGCAATCGAAGCTGCAAGAGCAGGTGAACATGGCCAAGGTTTTGCGGTAGTTGCCGATGAAGTAAGAAAATTGGCTGAGCAAGTTTCCGTATCTGTTACTGACATTACCGGAATTGTTGATACTATTCAAGCAGAGTCTAGTAATGTAGCTCAATCATTACAAGGTGGATATAAAGAAGTAGAACATGGAACAAATCTCATCAAAAATACAGATGAAACCTTTAAAAACATTACAGGTTCTTTATCAGAAATGGCTAGCAACATACAAACTGTTTCTAGTAATTTAGCAGACATATCGCAAAGTAGTAACACGATGAGCGTTTCAATTGAAAATATTGCTTCTACTTCGGAAGAAGCTGCAGCTGGAGTTGAGCAAACCACAGCTTCATCTCAACAAACTAGTAGTTCTATGGAAAGTGTTGCGGATAGCTCTGAGCAACTTGCAAAATTGTCTGAAGATCTGCGTAAATTAGTAGGTCAATTCAAGTTGTAATAGGTTACAAGCAACCATTAAATCAACAGCGAAAAAAGGAAATTATTCGCTGTTGATTTTTCCTCATGACAAGATAGACAACATCAATTTTTGAAAGAGAAAATTACTACTTCGTACAGAATAAAATATACAGACAGATTGGGGAAAAAGCGTATGATAATATCAATCTTTATTATTTTTATGATAGCAATCTATTATTTAGGGTTTAAAGGCTATAAACGTGTTAATTCCGCAGAGGATTTAATCATTGCTAACTGGGACCTTCCGTTGCCCCTAGTTACATGGAGTCTGACAGCAGCTTTACTTGCAGCACCTTTTTATCTTGGTGCAATTGATTCAGGTTACTTTCTAGGAGGTTGGGAAGCATTTGCCACAATGGGTGGTTTAGGAACTTGTATGATAATTGGAGCTTTTACTTGGGTAAAGCCTCTCAGAAGACTAAAAGGTTGGACAATTGGTGATTATTACGGTCTTCGATTTGCTGATAAAAAATTAGGAGCTTTTGCTGGGACGATTACCATTATTGCATTTGGTTTTTTTAATGCTGGAGCACTGACTGTCGGTGGTGCATTAATAATTGAAACCATCTTTAATATACCACTTTGGGCAGCAGCTATTATTTTTGTTATTTTAACTTTAGTTTATTGTATTATGGGTGGTTTATGGTCACTAGCATATGCTGACATTTTGAATGGAATTATATCGGTCATCGGCATTATTGCCGTCACAGTCGTGATAGCAGTCACATCAGATGGAACTATTTTTAATCCTGAGTGGTGGGACCCTAATAAATTGTTCCAAAAAGCAGGAGCAGAATTTTGGTCGTTATTTCTAGTACTAGCGATTGGCGACATAGCTGCAGCTGATTTGGGACAAAGAGTATGTGGAGCCAAAAGTCCAAAAGTCGCTTCTAAATCAATGATCATTGCCGGTATCGTAGTTTTATTAATTGCATGGACGCCAGGTATGATCGGAGAAGCTTTTAGGACAATATTTCCAGGTGTAGACAATGCAGAACCTTTATTACTAACTTACACCGTTACGTATTGGCATCCTATCTTTGCTGGTCTATTTCTGACAGCTATGGCAGGTATGGCGATGTCAACTCTTGCTGCGTGTTATATGGCAGCTGTTGGTGTATTCACTAAAAATATTTATTTAGATTTTATTGATTCGAAACCAAAACAAGACCGCTTTCTGCTTATTTCTCGAATTGCGATTGTTGTTTGTGGATTAGTTGCTCTAGTGCTATCAATTGCCTTTGAAGAAATCTTATCCTTAGCATACTTAGCATGGGATATCATTCTTGTAACATTAATTTGGCCACTAGTTATACCGCCATTTTGGAAAGGGGTAACTGGAAAAGCTGTGTGGTGGAGTATTGGTGTAGGACTCGTTGTTTACTTAGCAACAACGATGTTTGGTGTTCCTTTGCCAGGTGAAGGTGGCTTAATTTGGACGCTGCTTCAAGTTCCCGGATTTTTTAGTTTTCTTATATCTGGTATTGTTATGTTTGCCGTTTCCTTTGTTACCACCCCTAGTGAAGCAGCTCTAGAGGCTCATAAAGTGGAGACGACACCTTCTAATGATGAAAATGTCTCATTAACTCATGAACAAAACGCTTAATCAATTATAGAAAGGGGCAATGATGATGAAGTTAAAAAATCAAGTTGCACTAATTACAGGAGGTAGTAAAGGGATAGGAAAGGGCATTGCTATTCAATTTGCAAAAGAAGGAGCAAATATCATTTTTACCCATTTGCCTAATGAAGAAAATGTTGATTCCGTTCTCCAGCAGATCCAATCATTCGGTGTAGAGTGTTTAGCTGTTCCAACAGATATTAGTAAGGAAGAAGATATCAATCGACTAGCTAAGTTGACAGAAGATAGATTTGGGAAAATTAATATACTGGTCAATAACGCTGGGACAATAGGAGAGGAAAAACCTCTAGTTGAGATGTCTACAGAGGAGTGGGACCATCTGATGAATGTAGATCTTCGAGGGGTGTTTCTCATGTGTAAAAACTTTATTCCTATCATTGATTCGGAAAGTGTTGGAAAAATAATCAACATCTCATCTGAATTGTCGATTAAAGGTAGGGCAAATTATACCCATTATACTGCAGCTAAAGGCGCTGTAAATAGTTTAACGAGAAGTCTTGCCTTAGAATTGGCTCCGAATATTTTAGTAAACACTTTAGCACCTGGCCCAGTGGGTACTGATATGATCTTATCAGATATGGAACCTGAATGGATTGAAAAAGAGAAAGATATCCCGCTTCAAAGATTAGGGAAAGTGGAAGAGATTGCTGCAACAGCACTTTTACTAGCTTCCAACGAAGGTGACTTTTTCTGTGGTCAGTTTATCAGCCCAAATGGTGGGGCAGTATTTATATAGGAGTCCTACCTTTTGAAATAAAACTGTTGGTGAGATTAGAAGAACATATCTATCTCACCGACAGTATATAGTTCTGAAAAAACAGTCTATGCATGAAAAAAACGAAAAATCCAATCTATAATACGTTTCCTTCTTTTCTCAATCTTCTATATATCTCTATCGTTGCAAGTCCACATAGTATCGCGGTCATGCTGATAAAGAAATAACCTGCTTGCATTCCGATTTTGTTACTCTCTGCAAATGTAGTACCGAAAGAGAGATTTGTTACCCATTCAATGATATAACCAATAATTAAATTGGTTATTACACCACCGATTCCAATAAGAACCACTGTAAACGTAATTGCTGTATCTGTTCCTCGTGTATATTTCCTTGCTAAGAGTGCCATCATTGTTGGATAAATAGGGCCGATTCCGAAGCCAGCAATTGCAAAGAGAATAGCGAGACGATCACCAGTAAAAATAGGGATTAAACTTAACACACCTGCTAAAAACGAAAAAACAATAATCGATATCGCATAACCAAATTTATCGGTTACAGGGCCAAGTAAAAGTCTTGCTAACATAAAGGAAAAGAAGAAAATGGATAGCATACCTGAAGCATCTGCAATGGTCCATTCACTAACTTTGACTAAATAGTTAACAAGCCAGGCTGCGATTCCTAATTCGGCTGTAACACCCATTGTTAATGCAAATACAATCAGCCAAGCGATTGGATCTTTGGTTAATTTTTTGATAGATGTTCGGTCTTCTTCATCATCACCTTCCTCTTTCGGAAAACGACTTAACACAACTGGAATAATAGGCAAAACCGATAAGGAGAGCATGATTAAATACATTCCTCGCCACCCTAAAACAGTGGCATTGATTTCCCACCCCATCATTTGTGCAGCAACAATTGGTGCAACTGTTGATCCAAGTCCGTAAAAGAAATGCGATAAATTCAGCATGGTTCCAGTATTTTTGGTGAATAATCGAGCAGCAATGATCGCAAGACTAATTTCAAGCATGCCATTTCCGATATATAGTAGGAAATAAGCACCTACCAAAGAGGCGAAATTAGTAGAAAAATAGATAAATAGGCCAGAAATCGCCATTAAAGTAAAGGTTAGTATACTCGTAGTTTTTGCTCCGATTTTGGCAATCAGCCAAGACGTATATGTACAAGCAAGTAAGAATCCAAAAGCGTTAATTGCTAATAAAGCACCCAATGTTCCATCAGATAATGATAATTCCTGTTGCATATCAGGAATTGCTGGACCTTTTATATTTTCGGAGACACCAAAAATTAAAAAACCTCCGAAAATCACAAATAATAATAAATAAAAATTTGTCTTCTTATTTAAATGCATATGTACAAGTCCTCTCATGTAAGCGTTAAATTTAATCATACAATAATAAAATAGATTTGTAATCTATTGTGATTCGTCCTTTTTTATACTATTGGATAACGCTTCCTTTGTAGCAAAAAGAACTCTACATATAATTAATCTGATATTAATATGTACTTTCCCATTTCCCTTTTGAAATTATGTTATGATGGTCCTATAATCATTGCGTTTGTTTTGGTTTGAAATTTGGGAGGAAGATTATGATCGATTTTACTAAAAGACAAAAAGAAATTATGAATATTTTAACAAAGCATGAACCTATTACTGCAGAACAAATTGCAGAAATGCTTGGTGTAAGCAAAGGCACACTTCGTTCTGATTTAGCCGTGTTAGTAATGACAGGGCATATCGAAGCCAAACCGAAAGTAGGTTACTTTTTATCTAAGAATGTAAATCAGACGAATCAACATGATATTTGGAAACAAACGCTTGTCAAAGATATTCAAGGAGTTGCTGTTACTGTAAAGGGTACGACAACAGTGAATGATGCTGTTATATCACTTTTTTTAGAGGATGTTGGAACATTAATCGTTGTAGATGATAATAACCAATTAGAGGGAATTGTATCTCGTAAAGATCTCCTAAAGGTTACTTTAGGAAATCCTCAAGCGGCGTCAATGCCAGTGCAATTAGTCATGACAAGGCAACCAAAAGTCTACACAATTTCCCCTGATCAAAGTGTTTACGAAGCAGCGAAAATGATGGTGTATTACGAAGTAGATAGTTTACCAGTTGTGAAACACATTGACAATAGCCGAGTTTATAAAGTGATTGGTCGAATAACCAAAACAAATATTGTAAAAGCATTAATTAACATGGGATCTGAAGTACAGCATAAAGGGGAGTCTTAAAATGCAAGATAATCAGTCGTTTATTTTTGTGTGTTCGGATGCAGTTGGTGAAACTGCAGAAGCGGTTGTAAGGGCAACAGTTAGACAATTTACTAGTAGAGATGTGCAAGTAAAAAGATATAGTCATATCCAAACAGAAGAAGAAATTGAAGCAATTGTTCAAGAAGTAAGGTCAAACGATAGTTTTATTGCATATACACTCGTTCAACCTGAGTTGAGAGCTAAAATGCAACAAGATGCTATTCGTTATGATATACGAGCAGTTGATGTAATGGGGCCTATGATGCAAGCATATATAGACACATTCAATGGCAATCCGAAACCAGAACCTGGCCAGCGCCAAGTATTAGATGAAGAGTATTTTAAAAGAATAGAAGCAGTAGAATTCGCAGTCAAATATGATGATGGAAAAGATGTAAAAGGTTTATTACTAGCTGATGTAGTATTAATTGGAGTTTCAAGAACTTCTAAAACGCCATTAAGCATATTTCTAGCACATAAAGGAATCAAAACAGCCAACCTTCCTATCCTACCAGATATGGAAGCTCCGGAAGAGTTATTTCAACCAGCTGATCGCATGATTGTCGGGTTGACCATTGATCCAGGTCATTTATTAAAAATCAGATCCGAAAGACTAAAAACGTTAGGATTACCTGCAGAGTCTAAGTATGCTTCTATGGATCAAATTAAGCGAGAATTAAAAACTGCTAATGAGTTGATGAAAAAACTCGATTGTCCTGTCATTAACGTTTCTGATAAGTCAATTGAAGAAACAGCAGGTGTCATCATGAAAATGCGTGCGGAAGGCTAAAGGGGTATACATAGTTAAGTACCATGCATACTGTGAAGAATAGTTTACACCAAATACTCAAGTGTGAAGTATAGTGATCCCCGGGTGAAATTTAGCTGAGTACGGACATTTGTTCCGTTATTTGTAACAAAAGTGCTGTTTTTAGCGTGGTCGCGGACATCTATTCCGCTATTCATCGAAATTTGTGCTCATTTAAGCCAAAATGAACCAAATAAGGGATTCAATGTCCGCTCAATAAATGTTAGCAACAAATTTTCATAAGTTCGCAGTTTATATCTAATTTAAAAGTGTGACAGGGAGGACCGGCAGAGTTTGCCGGTTTTTCTTATAATATAAGAAAGTATATAATCCGTGGTATCAGCGCATTTGCAAGCATAGTAACCATTTTGAAATAGCTTGTACAGGAAACCATCGCTGCGGCTGTCCACTTCCCTTTCCACGGGATTTTCGCCTAAGCTAACTTTGGTAAGCAAAGAGCGCTTACCAAAGTGGATCTTAGTCGAAAATCATCCCGTAGGAGTGGAAGTGGACGGCCTCCGCTACGAAACTGTTCTACAACGTTTGTGACTGCTAACTTCTCGAGCTTTCTTAACCTGTGTAATAAAATTGAAATGTCAGTGAGTACATTCATTGTAGAGCATTAATTAGCGTAGGCGTCCACTTCGACTCCTGTGGGATCAGCGTGATCTGAAGATCCACTTTTGCAAAGCGATCTTCTTTACAAAAGTTAGCTGAAGACACGCCCCACGGAAAGCGAAGTGGGCAAGCCGTAGCGGTTGTTACGTTCAATATCCATCTCAAAATAACTACTTTATACCATCGATATATTATTTTGGTCAATGAAAAGGACCGGGTGGGCTTCCCGGTTTTTCTTATATGCGCATTTTTCGATTATTCAAACAGTTCGTGATATTATAAGATTAACTTGGTAAATTCAGGAGGTACATATGCGAAAAAGAGTATTAGTCACCGAACCAATTCCCGAAACAGTAAAAAATTATCTGCAAGAACATGTAGAGTTAACAACATGGGATAGTCCAGAACAAATGCCTCGAGAAGAACTATTAGATACAATTGGCAACTTTCATGGATTGATAACAGCGAAAGACCTCATTGATGATGAATTACTAGATCAAGCAGGTCAACTGGAAGTAGTGAGTAATATTTCTGTTGGTTATGACAATTTTGATGTCGATGCATTAAAACGTTCAGAAGTCATAGCGACACACACACCATATGTATTAGATGAAACAGTTGCAGATCTTATTTTCGGGTTAATTCTTAGTAGCGCAAGAAGAATTACCGAGTTAGATCAATATGTCAAGCAAGGTAAATGGGATAAAGCAGTTGACACCCCATTATTTGGTCACAATGTCCATCATAAGCAACTAGGAATTATAGGGATGGGCAGAATCGGAGAGAAAGTGGCTAGAAGAGCAAAACTAGACTTTGAAATGGAGGTTACATACTATAACCGATCTCGTAAAGAAACAGTGGAAAACGAGTTAGGGGTAATATATCAGGAGCTTGATTCTTTGTTGCAAGAATCTGATTTTATATTACTGATGACTCCATTAACAAAAGAAACATTGCATTTAATTAATGCAGATGCTTTTAAAAAAATGAAGGACTCTTGCTTTTTTATTAATGCATCGCGAGGTAAAGTGGTCGATGAAGCAGCGATGATTAAAGCTTTAGAAGGAAAGGAAATTGCTGGAGCTGGGCTGGATGTGTTTGAACAAGAACCTATAGAACCAGATAATCCACTATTGAAAATGGATAATGTCGTTACTTTACCGCATATAGGATCTGCAACCGCAGAGACACGAGAAGAAATGAAATTATTCGAGGCTAAAAATATGTTACAAGGTTTAAGTGGTAAACAACCGGAGGCCGTCATTAAAGAATTACAATAATAACGGAGGGATTATGATGGCGAATATTCAATTGGGGAACACAGATTTATATATCAATCCAATCGGTCTAGGAACAAATGCAGTTGGTGGTCATAATTTGTATCCTGATTTAAATGAAGAAACAGGAAAAGAGTTAATTCGTACAGCAATGAATGAAGGGATTAACTTTTTAGACACCGCCTATATTTATGGACCTGGAAGGTCTGAAGAATTGATTGGTAAAGTATTAACTGAAACTGGTAAAAGAAAGGAAATGATCATTGCCACAAAAGGTGCTCATCGTCCAAAAGGAAATGACATGATTACGGATAATTCACCAGCTTTTCTAAAACAGACCGTAGAAGAGAGTCTGAACCGGTTACAGACAGATTATATCGATTTGTTTTATATTCATTTTCCTGACGAGGAAACTCCTAAAGATGAAGCGGTTGGAGCGTTATTTGAATTAAAAAAGCAAGGTAAAATAAGATCAATCGGTGTATCGAATTTTTCACTTGAACAACTAAAAGAAGCTAACAAAGATGGATATGTTGATGTTTTTCAAGGGGAGTATAACTTAATCAACCGTCAGGCAGAAGAAGAACTTTTCCCTTATTTGAAGGAGCATGGGATCTCATTTGTGCCTTATTTTCCACTCGCTGCCGGTCTATTAGCAGGTAAATATAAAAAAGGTGATCAGTTCCAAGATTTACGTCAAAACATGGAACATTTTAAAGGAGAGCGTTTTGAACGAGAATTAGTTCGTTTGGAAGAAGTAAAACAAATTGCAGCTGCCAAAGGGGCAGAAACTGCTCATGTCGTACTAGCTTGGTATTTGAAAAATCCAGTCATTGATGCGATCATTCCAGGTGCAAAACGACCAAGTCAAGTTTCCGATAATTTAAAAACATTAGATGTTCAGTTAACAGATGACGAGTATAACAAAATAGATCAGATCTATCGTTAAGGTAAATAGAAAGTGGAAGCAGTAAAAACCCGGTTCATTTGAACTGGGTTTTTACTAATTAAGCACCATTAGTTTTTAACTTATTCATTTGCACGGTTTGCTTGTTCGATTACACGATTCGTTTCTTCAGCTGCTTGATCTAAAGCTTCTTGTGGATCAGTGCCTTGTAATACATTTTCCATGGCGGTAACAACTTGTTGTCTAGCTTCAGGAAAAACGGAAATTAATGCACCTTGTGTTGCATAAGAAGGTTTTGTTTCTTGTAATTGATCAACCGTAACTTTTAGTTGAGGAAACTCTTCCCATCTTTCTTGTACAATTTCTTCATCATACGCAGCAGGGTTAATAGCAAAATACCCTGTATCAATATGCCATTTTGCTTGGCTTTCTGGTGTTTGTAAGAATTTCATAAACTCCCAAGCTGCTTGTTGTTTTTCTTCTTCAATTCCATTTGACATCCAAAGGGAGGCACCACCGATAATAACGCCATTACGCTCAGCTTCTTCTGAAAAAGGAATATAGGCAACGCCAACTTCAAACGGTGCATTTTCAACTGTGCCAGCAACACCAGCTGAAGAGTCTAAATACATCGCCGTATTTTCAGTTTGAAATGCTGCACGGATATCATCCCAATTAGATCCAAAGTTACCGTATGTACCAGCTTTATTCATTTCGTCGATTAACTGGAATACTCGTAACCCTTCTTCACCGTTGAATACGGCTTCCGTTGCTTCCTCACTGCGACCATTATCATTGTTGACAAAGAGTCCACCTTGCGTAGCAATTAATTCTTCAATAAACCATCCATAATTTAAAATCGAGAAACCGTATCTTTCTGTGTTATCACCGTCTTTAACCGTCAGTTTTTCCGCTGCTTCCTTGATTTCTTCAAAGGTTTGTGGAGGATCCTCAGGATCTAAACCTGCTTCCTCAAATGCATCTTTATTATATAACATGACTGGAGTAGAGGAGTTAAATGGCATTGAATATAGTTGATCATCGACAGTGTAATAGTTCAAAATGTTTTCTTCTAATTGATTAATATCATATCCTTCTTGATCAATGAAAGATTGAACTGGTTCAATAAAACCACTATCAATCATATATTTTGTACCGACTTCAAAGGTCTGGATGATCGCCGGTGCATCTTCTGTTCCACCAACACTGCGGAATTTGGTTAATGCCTCTTCATAAGAACCTTGAAATTCAGGGATTATCGTATATTGGTCTTGAGATTGGTTGAAATTATCAACAATTGCTTCAATAGACTCTTGTCCACCACCGGACATCGCATGCCAAAACACAGCTTCCACCTTTTCATTAGTTGCTTCTGCTTCGTTTGTGTCTTCATTTTCGCTGTTTTCATCAGTTTGTTGCTCTTCACCTGAAGTATCTTCTTCAGGTTCCTCTCCCTCCGCATCATTAGAACATGCCGAGATAAATACTAGTAAACTTACTGTTAAAAACAATAGTAATAGCTTTTTCATTTGAATAATTCCCCCTTATTATTTAAGTGCACCTTGGGCAAGCCCTTTTTGCAATTGTTTTTGCCCTAAAAACAACAAGATTAACGTTGGAATGATGACGATAATGACTCCTGCCATAACCACCCCCCATTCTGATGCTATTTCCTGTGTTTGTAACTGCTTTAAACCGATTTGAACGGTTCTTACCTGGTCATTGTTCGTCACAAGTAGCGGCCATAAATACATATTCCACGTTGTCAAGAATCCATAAGCTCCTAATGTTACAAAGGATGTACGGCAGTATGGAATGACAACCTTCCAAAAAAATTTAAAAGAGCGTAATCCGGCGATATCGCTAGCTTCTTTTAGTTCTTTAGGTATGGTAAGGAAGTGTTGTCGTAATAGGAACGTTCCGAATGCAATAGCAAAGAAAGGTATCGTTAAACTTTGGTAATTATTAATCCAGTCTAGTTGCTGAATCGTGAGGAAGTTGGGAATCATGGTCGCTTCCCATGGAATCATCATGGTTGAGATAAAGATAAAAAAGACAATGTGTCTACCTTTAAAAGGAATGAAAACAAAAGCATAAGCAGCTAACGCACTTACGATTAATTGTCCTAGCATCACGACAGTTGAAACAAAAAAGCTATTCCATAAATAGTGGGCTAGTGGTAATCGCTCGAAAGCCTTCTGGTAATTTTCTAGATGAAAGCTTTCCGGTATAAATTTCCCTTGTAACAGTTCTGCGCTACTCATAAAACTGATCAAGAACGCATATACTACCGGAAAAAAGACGATGACAGCTGTTAATATTAACAGTAAATATGTGATGATAGGGCGAAGTATTTTCATTGATAGTGCACCTTCCTTTCTCCGAATTTAAATTGTAAAATTGTTACAATTAAAATGCATATAAACAGGAAGATTGATTGTGCACTTGCTGTACCAAACTGGTAATTAACAAAGGCTTCCCGATAGATAGAATAAACGATCAAATTAGTAGACTCAGATGGTCCGCCTTGTGTGAGAATATCAACTTGTCCAAACGTTTGAAACGCATTAATTAGTGAAACGGTAATAACAAAAAATAAAGTAGGCGATAGCATAGGAATCGTAATTCTTCTCAATTGGTAGAAATAGCTTGCCCCTGAAATTTTGGCGCTTTCATAAAGGTGATCATCAATATTTTGTAAGCCACCTAATAAAATGAGAAAAGAGAATCCAATATTCATCCAAATCGTTGTGATAGAAACGGAAACTAATGCCCAATCTGGGTGTAGCAACCAATCTATAGAAGTGCCACCTATAGAAGTAATGAGCTGGTTTAAAATCCCCATACTTGGATGGAATATAAATAACCAGACTACCGCAGAGGCAGCGACGGAAATTCCCATTGTCGAGGAGTAAATGGTTCGAAAAATGCCAACACCTTTAATCTTTTCATTTGCTAGTAAAGCTAGGAATAAAGAAATAATAACACCAGTCGGTACGGTGTAAAGCACAAACAAAATAGTTGCTTTAATACTTTTATGGAAACTTTCTGCCTGGAGAATATATTGATAATTTTCTAAACCGACAAAAACATTTGCAGTTCCTTGCTGATCCGTTAAAAAGAAACTTAAATATAGGGTTTTTCCAAGTGGGTAAAATAAAAAGACACTAAAAAGAATGATGGATGGTAGTAAATATAAGATTGCTGATCTCCAATGTATAAATCGCCACTTTAAATCTATCTTATTAATGGACTTCTCTTGTATTTCTGCTGTGCTTTTCATATGATTCCCTCGCGAACATGCTGATGTTGAATATTTTTGGGACCTTGAAGTAATTTTTCTGTTTGCCCATCATAGATACAAAGCGAATCTGGATCCAGTGTCAATCGCAATGTCTGGCCAACGTGAATATCCCATTGACCATACCACTTGGCATACCAAACAGAATCATCATTCCATTTAAATTTTAGTAATGTTTCTGTCCCTAAAATTTCCACATGATCGATTGTTACGACAAAAGACAAATCCAGACTAGATGGTTCTTCCTGAATCTTGATGTTCTCAGGACGAATACCAACAAGAACTTGATCACTGTTTACGTCATTCACAACTAAGTGATCAACAGGTATCGAAATTTCATTATTAATAGTAATTTTAGAAGAATTTTTATCTATTAATCCAGATGTCAAATTCATCGGCGGTGAACCGATAAATTTTGCCACAAATGGATTTGCTGGTGTATTGTAAACATCGATTGGTTTTCCGACTTGTTGAATCACACCTTCATTTAATACCATAATCCGATCTCCCATTGTCATTGCTTCTACCTGATCATGTGTAACATAAATTAAGGTAATCCCTAGTTTTCTCTGTAATTCACGAATTTCTGAACGCATATGTGCTCTTAATTTGGCATCTAAATTAGATAAAGGCTCATCCATCAAACAAATAGGGGAGTTAGTTATAATAGCTCTTGCTAAAGCAACACGTTGTCTTTGGCCACCTGATAAATGACGAGGCTTGCTTTTTAAATAATCTGTTAAACCTAGCATTGCAGCAATTTCATAACACTTTTCTTTCTTTTCTTTTTTACGCATTTTTTTAACATCGAGACCAAATGTAATGTTATCTTCAACAGTCATATGAGGATAGAGCGCATAATTTTGAAAAACCATGGATAGTTGACGTTTGCTGGGTGGGAGGTGATCTGCTTTTTTGCCATCAATTAATAGCGAACCTGAAGTTATGTCTTCCAATCCCGCTATCATTCGTAACAGTGTACTTTTTCCGCATCCTGAAGGTCCAACAAGTACAAAAAATTCCCCAGGTTCAATGGTTACGCTGACATCTTTGACAACAAGTTGTTCTTTGTCATAACTTTTATCGACTTGTTTAAGTTCGACAGAATACATAATAGATTCTCCTTTAATAGATTAGCTTGTATGTCACTGCCGATTATAGAGAAGTTTTATGTATGCAGTATTAATATAGTGTAAAAAAATATATACAAAAATTAACAAATTTTATCATTAATTAATAAAATTCGAGAAAAAATACTTCCATAATAGACAGAATATTGTATGATAGTATTGGTAAAGAAATCTATAGATAAAAATGTTTATTGTTGTAATGAGGTGTAAATGTGGACATTATAAGAGAAGCAATGGCTTTGCCTGTAGATAATTTTTTAGGAATGCTGATTTATGCTGTGACTTTCATGTTTGTGGCAGGTCTTGTGTTTAGTTTAGCCTTGAAATTTATTCCTAATCGTTTACCATATGCCGTGAAAAGTTTAATCGTTTTTATTGCTATTATTATTAGTTTAATTATTTGGTGGCAAATGATTGTGGAACCAGGGTTGAACTTATGAAAAATAGCCAGCTACTATAGCTGGCTATTACTAGTTTTGCACCCGTTAAGATGACGTTTAAAACGATACAACATTTTTTGTTTTTGGTTTCTTTGCTTTTTCAGTTACCTCTTCCGTGTCTGGTTCCTCAAGGAAGAACATGCAGAGGAAACATACAACAGCTGATAGACCAATCAAGATGAAGAATATGGAAGGACTGACCATTGTAAAGATTGTAAGAAAAATTACAGACCCAATATTACCATATGCACCGACCATTCCAGAAATTTGACCAGTAACCGGTTTTTTTATCATCGGAACCATAGCATATACTGCACCTTCACCAGCTTGCACAAAGAAAGAGCAGCACATGGTAATGATAACGGCTAACCAGATTGGCCAGCTGGATCCGATTAATGCCATACCGATGTACCCAAAAGCTAATCCAGCCGTAAAAATCATAAGGGTTTTTTTACGGCCAAATTTATCGCTTAGTAAACCACCGCTAGGTCGAGACATTAAATTCATAAATGCAAAGCTGCTGGCAATAAGTCCAGCTTGTGCCACTCCAAGTGAGAAAGTTTCTTCAAAAAACTGAGGTAGCATCGATACTACAGCTAGCTCAGATCCGAAAGTACAAAAGTAGGCAAAATTTAGAATAGCTACTTGCTTAAAAGAATACTTTTCCTTTTCAGGTACACCTTTTCGAAGGTGGTCTTTATTTACATGCCAAATCTTTCGTAAATTGTATAAAAATATGGCAATTAGTAAAACAACAATGATTACTAATACATAAGAACTAATGAAATTTAGGTTCCATAATCGGTAGCTCTGAAATATAAGGATACCGAAGACGGGGATACTCATCAACATTAATCCTATTAAATCACGATAACTGGTAACTTCCAGTGCGCCGCTTTTCTTTGGTTTTTTATAAATAACTCCATTCGGTGTATCCTTAACTAATTTCAAGAATAGAATTCCGTAAACCAAACTGATGATTCCGGTTAAACCAACTGCATAACGCCATCCATCTTCTCCTCCAAAAAGGATTGCTAGTGTTGGAAGTGTCATGGCAGCTGCAGCAGAACCAAAATTACCCCAGCCACCATAAACGCCTTCAGCAAATCCAACATTTTTTTCGGTGAACCACTCCGATACTAATCGAATTCCGATTACAAACCCAGCACCTATAAGTGCTAAAAAGATACGGGAAATCATCAATTGTGTAAATGAATTTGATAAAGCAAAAGTAAAACAAGGAATGCTTAATATAATTAACAAGCCGGAATATACTCTTCTTGGTCCGAATCTATCAACCAGCATTCCAATTAATACTCGGGCAGGAATGGTCAGTGTTACATTCGCAACGGCAAGTAAGGCAACTTCGTCATTTGATAACCCAAATTGTCTTTTTAACGTTGTCATAAATGGAGCCATGTTAAACCATACAACAAACGTAATAAAAAATGCTAAGGTAGTAAATCCTAGTGTTTTAATATTTCCTTGATAACCTGAATTCATTCCATAAACCTCCTGTAGTGATGTTATGGTTTTATTATAGGAGTTTAGGAACGATAAACAATTAAGTGGTAAAATTCTCTAACAAGGAAAAAATAATATACCGCAAATTGCTGTAATATTATCTAACAACAATTTGCAGTGATTTTATATTGCTTTTTCTTTTAATTTCGTTCTTTGTAACGCTGACTTTGACTGATTGACATTCAGTTGAGTTGTTGCCAAGAAGCATATTAATAACATAATAGATATAGTGATAAAAAAGGCAAAAGGGACGAATAAGTTTAATACTGCTAGAAAGCAAAGAGAGCCGATATTTCCGTAAGCGCCAACCATTCCAGCTATTTGTCCAGTTCGATTTTTTTTCACGAGTGATACCATGGAAAAAATCGCTCCTGAGGCTGCTTGGCTTACTAATGAACAGCAGATCGTCAGGAATAGTGCCAGGTAAATGGGCCAATTGCCATTAACAAAAGCCATCATAATATATAGAAGAGAAAGGCTGACTAATAGTAGCATTGTAACTTTCTTTCGTCCAAAACGATCACTAAGCCAGCCCCCAGCCGGACGTGCAATTAAGTTTGTAAAAGCAAAGCTACTAGCGATAGCAGCTGCAAAAACAGCATTAACAGTGAACGTATTTTGGAAGAACATTGGTAGCATCGAAATAATAGCAAGTTCTGATCCAAAAGTAGCAAAGTATCCAAAACTTAAAATGGCCACATTTTTCATCGAAAACTTTTCCTTATCTGCTAGTTTTTGCTGTAAATAACTTCGATTAACCTTCCACCTTTTTATCATATTAATAGCATAGTACAGTACAATTGCACTGTAGAGGAGTGTTGCTATTAGATTAGATAATATACCAGTTTGTTGTAATGTCCATACTAGTATCGCCATACCACCATAAATAGGGACCGTAAGCAGTAGTAGAATTATGAAATCATTCTGACTTGTAGCTTTAATAGGATTGGCTGTTTTCGTATATTGAAACGTTTTCCAGCCTGGTGTGTTCTTTGCTTTTAAATAGAAAACTACACCATATATCAATGCTAACATACCGGTTAAACACATTGCATAACGCCAACCATTTTCACCCCCGAATAAGACTGCCAATGTTGGTAGAGTCAAGGCAGCAAAAGCAGATCCGAAATTACCCCAGCCGGCATAAATTCCTTGTGCAAATCCGGCTTGTTTTGTCGGAAACCATTCCGTTACCATTCTAATTCCAATTACAAAGCTGGCACCAATTGTTCCTAATATTAGTCTCGAGATGAGTAGTTGCATATACGTGGTTCCAAAAGCAAAAACAAAACAAGGGATACTCATTGTGATAAGTAAAATGGAGAATACATTTCTCGGACCATAACGGTCAACTAATCGCCCGATTACAATACGTCCGGGAATACTTAAAGCTAAGTTTACGATCATCAACGCACCAATTTCATCAGTAGACAGTGATAATTGTTCCTGAATCGTTGATTGAAAAGGTGCCATATTGAACCAAACCATCACACTTATAAAAAACGCAAGTGTTGCGATTGTTAGCATTTGCTTTTGTCCATCGTAGTCATGTTTACGTGTAGTCATTATATAACTCCTTGTAAATGTAATCTTTAATTTGCTAATTTTAGGCCTATTCATATACGTTGCTGCTTTACAACAACGCTTTTTAGACAAACTGCGAAGTAACTTCGACACGGATTTGCTCTCTTCCATTCTGCATTTTGATGAATGCTGCAATACGCTTCGGGAGAATACTGCGCTTTCCGTGGGCTCGGCTTCAGCTAACTTTTTCGAGCGGTTTTGGCTCGAAAAAGTTAGCTGAAGGGCAAACCCCACGGAAAGGGAAGTGGGCAGCCGGAGTGGTAGTTATCATCACGATATATTTCAAAATTATCTCTTAGGTGACCGCACATCTAAATACCACATTCCTTCGCAGTTTATATCTAGTGTTAATTTAGGGTTTTATTATGCAAAGACGCATGTGATAAGTATCCATTTTTTTGTATGTTTTTTAATTCACTGGACTCAATCGAACGACGCTCATCTTAAAGCCGGGCATTCGGCAATAGGGATCTAGTTGATCAGATACAAGCCGATTAACATTTTGTTTTTCAGTCCAGTGAAAGGGAACAAAAACAGTGTCTTTGCGAATCGTGCTTGACAACCTACATCTCACGATAATCCACCCTTTTTCAGAAGTGACACGTACGAGTGAATCCGCTTCAATACCATGTTTTTCCGCAGTTTGCGGATGAATTTCTAAAAAAGCTTCAAAATCTCTGGCAGCTAAGGAAGGACTTTTTCTAGTCTGTTCACCTGTTAAATAGTGACTCATTACTCGACCAGTAGTTAAATATAATGGATATTCCTGTGTAATAGTCGGTTTGTTATCTATACTTTGATAAGGGATGACAGCCATTTTTGCTTTTCCGTTCTCATGGGCAAATGAATCTTCAAACAGTCTGTTTGTTCCTGCATGGTCCTCTGACGGACAGGGCCAAAGAATTCCTTGTTCTTGACGTAATCTCTCATACGTGATACCAGAGTAATCGGCCTTGCCACCTTTACTGGCGATACGAAGTTCTTCGAAAATTTCTTCTGCCTGATCAAAATCAAAATATTTCCCTTTACCTAGTCTTTGGGCAATATCACAAAGAATCTGCCAGTCATGTTTTGCTTCACCTTGTATAGGATAATTAGCTTCTCTAAGCATTACTCGCCCTTCGACATTTGTTAATGTGCCTTCATCCTCTAAATAAGAGGTGGCTGGTAAAACTAAATCTGCTAGTTTGGCAGATTCAGATAAGAATAGATCCGAAACAACGAGAAACTTTAGTTTTTGTAAGGCCTTTTTGATTAAATTGGCATTAGGATTGGAAACGATTGGATTGGAACACATAACAAACATACTAGTTATCTCGCCAGCCATAATTTTTTCAAACATTTCATAGGCAGAAACACCTTTTCTAGGCAGATTTTTTTCTTCAATTCCCCAGACATTTGCAATATATTGCCGATCTTTTAGATTTTCGATTAAGCGATAACCAGGAAGCTGATCGGCTTTTTGTCCATGTTCTCTCGCTCCTTGACCATTTCCTTGACCGGTGATTGCACCATACCCAGAATTACGTTTACCAATCTTACCAGTAGCAAGTAGCAGGTTTAAAAAGCTTCGGACAGTTTCTGTTCCGTTGATTTGCTGTTCGATACCACGAGCGGTAAAGATCATTCCTGATGGTTCACGGCCAAATACAAGTGCGATTTGATATAATTCATCCAGGGAAACTCCTGCTGTTTTGGCAACATCATCTAATTTGATCGATTGGATATATGCTCTTACTTCCGCAAAATCTTCTGTTCGTTGTTCGATAAAAGCATGATCAATTAAGTCTAGGTCGATTAATATTTTTAAAACACCATTGGCGATTGCAACATCTGTGCCAGGTATATTTTTAATATGAAGATCTGCTAAATTGGTTGTACTAGTCTCTCGTGGATCGATGGCAATAATATAGGCGCCATTTTCCTTTGCTTTTTCAAAATATGGCATGATAGTAGGCTGGCAATCAGCAATGTTAGTACCTGCTAAAATAATACATCTAGTATGTGGCACTTCTTGAAGAGTGTTGGTAAAGCCTCGATCGATTCCGAATGTCATGTTTGCACCTGTTGCAGCGGAAGCCATACAAAGTCTGCCGTTATAATCAATGTGTCTGGTTTCCAGAGCAACACGCGCAAATTTGCCTAACAAGTATGCTTCTTCATTCGTAACAGATGCACTTCCATAAACAGACAAGGCATCTTTTCCATCTTCTTTTTGAATCTGTTCAAAATTTTCTTGGATCAATTGATATGCTTCTTCCCATGTAATAGGTTCGAATTCTCCATTGATTCGCTTTAGTGGTTGTTTTAAGCGATCATGATGAAGTGCATGTTGATGGGCGTTCATTCCTTTCACACACAATCTGCCTTGTGAGGTAGGATTATCTTTACCAACCGTTTTGTGTTTCTTTCTTGATATGATTCGCTGCTCAATTAACTGCATTTTGCATTGCATGCTACAGTAAGGACACTGTGTTTCATATATTTGTTCGGATTGAACTTTCTGTTGTTTATCGCGGAAATATTTGAGCATTAATTCGGTCATAAATATCTTCTTCCTTTCTCAAAATAAGGCTTATTATCACGGGCACTAACTCCCTGTTAAGTGTCGCTAACCTTCAGTGTGGCAAAAATGTCCAACTGAAGGAAGTCTAACTTTTCCACGGTGCTAATCGTCCGTAGAATCCCCAAGTCATGGAATAGTAAAAGTAAGTGGGGATAACGGACGCTAACACCCTGATAAGTGTCGCTAACCTTCAGTGGGGCAAGATGCCCCACTGAAGGAAGTCTCACTTTATAATTGGGGATGACGAATCATTAATTGTTTGCGATTTATTTGATCTCTCTTTAAATCATCCAAGAGCATTTGTTGTGTTTCTGAATCAAAGAGAACCTCCCGAATATGGACGATCCCAACACGTTCAGTCCATTGTGCGATTTTCTCATTATAATTAGCGGAGCGCCGATAATATTGAAGAAATGAAAGTAATACGTTTCTCATTTCCTGTGGGTTAATGGTTGCATATAAAATCACTTGATCGGTTAAGAATTCCCATCCATTACCGGTTTGTAACAGTGCTAGATCAAAATAATGCTCTGCTAGCATATTCTTACAGCAAAATGCTTTTATCGTGAGAGGTTTTGGTAGATTCAAAAATTCAGTTTGTTGTTCTATTTCTTGTACTAGTGTAGAAAGTTCTTCTTTCTTTCTTTTACAGTTACACTCTGGTATTTGTATACTTCGAAGTGATGAAGGGTGATAACTGTGTAATGTCATATTTAAGGCGTTACAAACAGAAAGTAGGTCACTTTCCTGAATTCCGTTTATTATAAGGCGTTGATCAGATGATATGGATACAGTATCAATCTTAAAATCTATCAGCACATCACTAATCCGTTTGAATTGTTCTGTTGTTATTTTTCCGCTGTATAACTGCGGTACAATGGTGTAAGTACCATCTTTCTCAAGAAAAGCATTTGTTTTATGATCTAGAAATAAAAAATCTTCATGCACATAATGTTCTGGATAAATCATTTCCAGATAATAATGAAGAGCAGGACGACATGAAGAACAACCTGTGGCGTTATTCCATTCCAGTGTTTCCATAATCATATTGATAGATGTTAAGTTATACTGTTGGATTGCCCGAACCACTTCATCTTCTGTTAAGGAAGTACATGAGCAAAAACGATTATCTTTTACTGTTTCATGAAAGAAATCGCTCTGTATATAGTCGAGCAATTCCTGTACAACAGGCTTGCATCCACCACATGAACTAGATGCTTTTGTGTGTGTTTTCACATCATTAACCGAGTTTAGGTTTTTATTTAACACATTCTCAATAATGCAAGATTTGGAAACACTGTTACAAGTGCATACATGTTCATTCCTAGGAAGAGTGGCTGCATAGGATTCTTCAATTTTAACTGGTTGTAACAGTTCCGCTTTTTGGTGATCAGGTATAAATTTTTGTTTTTTGATCATGTCTAACAAGCTGCCACCAAGTGAGGTGTCTCCGTATAAAACAGCGCCAACTGCCTTGTCTTCGTAAAATAAGACTTTTTTGTATGTTTCTCCAATTTCATCATAGGAATAAATGGCTTTTGTCTGATCGGTTTCGTCTATTTTACCAACAGAGAAAAGATCGATTCCTGAAATCTTTAGCTGGGTATAAACAGTAGATCCTGTATATTGAGCTTGTTGATTTGCTAGATGTTGTCCAAGCACTTCTGCCTGTTCATATAAGGGTTTTACAAGTCCATATACCATACCGTTATGTTCTGTACATTCTCCGACTGCATAAATGTTCGGAGTACTTGTTTCCATTTGATCATTTACGACAATTCCTCGGTTGACTTCAATCCCAGATTTCTGAGCCAAGCCAATATTCGGTTTAATTCCAACTGCCATGACGACCAAATCTGCATTGATAGATGTACCATCCTTAAAACGCAAGCCTTCAACACTCACATCTCCATAAATTTCTGATGTTTCTTTCTCTAGATAGAAATGCATACCTTGTCGTTCTAGTTCTTTCTTTAATAAGAGACTTGCTTTAGCATCTAATTGATTATTCAAGAGCCGATCAGCAAGGTGAACGACATCAACTTTCATCCCTAAATTTAATAATCCCCGGGCTGCTTCCAATCCGAGTAGCCCACCTCCTATAACTGCTGCTTTTTTATAATGCTTAGCAGCTTCGATCATTTTTTTACAATCATCAATCGTTCTAAATGTCATAACTCCTTCTTTATCTATACCGGGAAGAGGCAAAATAAACGGATTTGAACCGGTGGCGATAATAAGCTTGTCGTAATTTATTTTTCTTTCTTTATCAGTAGCAATTAATTGCTGTTGATCATCTATTTCGATAACCGTTTCATTTGGATATAGGGTAATTTCATTATCTTCATACCATTTCCAATCATGAATCGTAATGTCATCGAACGTTACATCACCCTGTAAAACAGATGACAGCATGATACGACTATAGTTGGTGTAAGGTTCAGATCCGAAAATGGTTATATTGTATAATTGATTCGTTTCTTTTAACAAATACTCGATTGTTTTTAATCCAGCCATACCGTTCCCTATCATAACGAGGTGCTGTTTTTTCATATAAATAGTTCCTCCCAACTTTGAAACTAGGTAATTCTAGCATCACATGCAGAATATCATGCAGTTTATTTGTTTTCCTTTTCTCTGTTAGAAAATGTTACGTTCTTTTTTGGAGAATAATTTTAATTTTTTGAAAAATGGTGTTAGAAAAGTTAACAACAAAATAGAAACTTTTTTTCTAGAGGTGTACGCTGAAGTCAAGTTAAATTTCCACACTCAAATTGGGGGATTCAAAATGGAGAAGAAAAAGCTTGTACTAATTGGAAATGGTATGGCAGGTATTCGTGCCATTGAAGAGATTTTGAAACTTTTACCTGACCAGTTCGATATTACCGTATTTGGTAAAGAACCATATCCAAATTATAATCGTATTCAATTATCAAAAGTATTACAAGGAGATACCGAGATAAAAGATATTACGTTAAATGAATGGCAATGGTATGAAGATAATGGAATTCTACTTTATCCAGGTGAAACGGTGACAAAAATTGATAAAGATAATCAAATTGTATATACCGACAAAGGAAAAGAAACTCCTTATGACCATTTGATTATTGCAACTGGTTCCAATCCATTTATGTTGCCACTTCCAGGCGCGGATAAAGAAGGGGTAACAGCTTTCCGTGATATAGAAGATTGTGAAAAAATGATAGACGCCTCGAAAAACTATAAACGAGCTGCTGTAATTGGTGGTGGTTTACTAGGTTTGGAGGCAGCACGTGGTTTACTGAATCTAGGTATGGAAGTAGATGTTATTCACTTGGCAGACTATTTAATGGAACGTCAATTAGATCGTCCAGCTGGTGAGTTACTACAGAAAGAACTAGAGTCACAAGGGATGAATTTTTATCTGGAGAAACAAACAGCTGAAATTACAGGTAAAAAACGTGTAACAGGTTTGAAATTTAAAGATGGTGGTGCCATCCCTGCAGATCTAGTCGTCATGGCAGTGGGGATCAAACCGAATGTAGCGTTGGCACAGGAAACAGGAATTGAAGTAAACCGCGGAATTGTTGTAAGTGACCATATGGAGACCAACGTACCAAATATTTATGCAGTTGGTGAATGTGCGGAGCATAATGGCATGGTTTATGGTCTGGTTGCTCCGTTGTATGAACAAGGTCAAGCTTTAGCAAAACATATTTGCGGTATGAATCATCAAGGATACAAAGGTTCTGTACTTTCGACACAATTGAAAGTATCTGGAGTAGATGTCTTTTCTACTGGATTAATTAATGAAACAGCGGAAACAAAATCAATCAAAGTTTTTGATGAATGGCAAAATACGTACAAGAAGATATTAGTGAAGGATGATAAGCTAACTGGTGCGGTATTGTTCGGTAATACAAAAGAAGGTACCAAATTAAAGAGTTTGATTACGAAAGGTGCTAATGTAGAAGAGTACTTAGAGAGTCAACAGGGTGCTGATGATGGGGAAAGTATTGTTGCTTCGATGAGTGATGATGAAATTATTTGTGGTTGTAATGGTGTATCAAAAGGTGCGATAGTCGATGCTATCAAAGTAGATGGTCTATCATCAGTGGAAGAAGTGAAAGGTGCTACCAATGCATCTCGTTCATGTGGTACTTGTAAAAACCTAGTATCTGAATTATTAACGGAAACGCTAGGTGACGAATATGAAGCAGATACGAAAGAATCGATTTGCGCTTGTACAGACTTTACCCGTGATGAAGTAGTAGCAGAAATTAAAGAAAAAGGTTTAACACATACAAAAGAAGTGATGAACGTATTAGAGTGGAAAACTGAGGAAGGCTGTTCCAAGTGTAAGCCAGCACTTAACTACTACTTAGGAATGATTTATCCGAAAGAACATGAAGATGAACGAGAATCACGTTTTGTCAATGAACGGTTACATGCTAACATTCAAAAGGATGGCACTTATTCCGTTGTGCCGAGAATGTATGGTGGTGTGACGAACGCAGAAGATTTGCGTACCATTGCAGATGTAGCAGAAAAATATGATGTCGGTATGATTAAATTAACTGGTGGTCAACGTATTGATTTACTGGGTGTGAAAAAAGAAGACTTACCAAATGTTTGGAAGGATTTAGGAATGCCTTCCGGTTATGCATATGGCAAATCAGTACGTACCGTTAAAACTTGTGTAGGCGCTGAGTTTTGTCGATTTGGAACGCAGGATTCTACAGGGATGGGAATTCAATTAGAGAAAAAATTTGAAGGGTTAAACACACCTCACAAAGTAAAAATGGGTGTATCCGCTTGTCCACGTAACTGTGCAGAAGGTGGAATTAAGGATGTAGGTGTTGTTGGTTTAGATGGTGTATGGGAAGTATATGTTGGCGGCAATGGTGGTACTGAGCTTAGAAAAGCTGAATTACTTGTAAAAGTTAAATCGCAGGAAGAAGTATTAGAATATACTGCAGCCTTTTTACAATATTATCGTGAGAATGCTAGTTACCTAGAAAGAACATCACATTACGTAGAACGTGTTGGTATTGAACATATCCAAGAAGTTGTGAATGATGAAAAGCTACGTAAAGAATTGAACGAACGGATGGATGAGGCCCTAGGTATTTATAAGGAACCTTGGAGTGAAGTACTGGAAAGTGAAACGACACTTAAAGACTTATATGAAAAAGTAGCGACGAAATAATGGATGGGGGAAGCAGAATGGAACAAACAGTACGAAAAGTATTTATCGGAAATTATCAAGATTTGCCAGTAAGTTTGGGTAAAGCAGTAGTTGTAGAGGATAAAGAAATTGCAGTATTTCGTTTATCTAACGGGAATGTGAAAGCAATCGAAAACAAATGTCCCCATCGCGGCGGAGTGCTGTCAGAAGGTATGGTAAGTGGAGAGCATGTCTTTTGCCCGTTACATGATTGGAAAATTAACGTATCAGACGGATTAGTGCAAGCGCCTGACGAAGGCTGTGTTCAAACCTATAAAACTAGCATCGAAGATAACCAAGTATATGTAGAAATTCCAGAAAAATAACCAACGGAAAAGCCATGTATTTGTACATGGCTTTTCTTATAAATCAAGAAATGAGCAGTAAACATAAACTGCGCAGTAACTGGACATGGATTTGCTCTCTTCCATTCTGAATTTTGATAAGTGCTACCATGCGCTCCGGCAGAATACTATGCTTTCCGTGGGCTCGGCTTCAGCTAACTTTGCAAAGAAGACCACTTTGCAAAGTGGATCTTCAGCTCTCGCTGTCCCACAGGAGTCTCCGTATTCTGCCTACGTTTATTTTAGTGTTCTGATATTGTAAGAATGGAACTTAGGGAACTATAATCTTAGGATTTCTGTTATTTCATCAGAACACTACACTAAGCTGTGGAAAAAATGCGAGACTCCTGTGGGAAAGGAACAGTCTGAAGACCCCGCGTGATGCACCTGCGTCTCCTAGGAAAGCTTCGAAGTAGGCTTCCTCGGTGCAAGGGAGCAAAGATGTTCAATCAAGAAGTTCCCTGGCTGAAGCGTTCCCCACGGAAAGCGAGTATTTTTTCCGCAGCGTCGTTTCAGCACTCATCATTATTCAGAATGGGAGGAAGCGTCACTTTTTCAACTTTCATTACTTCGCGGTATGTATCCACTAACAAATTTATTTACAAGAGATTATAAGCTACTAGTTTAGTAATCATGAATATGGAGGGAACAAATATGGGGAAGGTTTATTTGATTGGGGCAGGTCCTGGTGATCCGGATTTGATTACGGTGAAAGCATTAAAAGCTATTCAGCATGCAGACGTTATTTTATATGACCGACTTGTTAATCCGGAATTATTGAAAGAAGCTAAACCTGAGGCAGACCTTATATATTGTGGTAAATTACCAAAGTTACATCTAATGAAGCAAGAAACGATCAATCATTTGCTCGTAAAATATGGCAAAAAGAAGAAATTTGTAGTACGCTTAAAGGGAGGAGATCCCTTTGTATTTGGTCGTGGTGCAGAAGAAGCAGAAGCATTGGCGAAAAGTGGAGTAGCCTATGAAGTTGTGCCTGGCATCACTTCAGGCATTGCAGCACCTGCATATGCAGATATCCCGATTACACACCGTGAATTAGGTCGTTCTTTTGCTGTCGTAACAGGTCATTGTAAGAACGGAGAACCTTCAGATATTCAATGGGAGTATTTAGCTAAATCGGTGGATACGTTAGCTATTTATATGGGGATGAGTAATTTACCTTTTATTACGGAACAATTAATAAAATGTGGAAAATCAAGTCAAACGCCAATTGCAATTATTCAGGAAGGCACTACGCCAAATCAAAAAGTCGTTACAGGAACTTTACAGAATATTGTCCACCTTGTAGAACAACATCAGGTGAAAAACCCAGCAATGATTGTCATTGGCGAAGTAGTTAAAGTTGGTGAAAAACTACAATATTTAAAAGATAGATTTCAAGATCAAGAGACTATTGCTACATTAAAAGCATTTTAGGAGTGAGAAACAATGGAAGCTGTCATTTATATTTGTCATGGGAGTAGGTTAGAAGAAGCCAAACAAGAATCTTTCGCATTAATCGATAAAGTCAAGAAGAATATTAGTGCCCGAATCCAAGAGACTTGTTTTTTAGAATTACAAGAACCTGATTTAGCCGAAACTGTTCGTAAGGTAGTCGATCAAGGAGCGACGAAGGTTGTTATTATGCCGATTCTTTTATTGACAGCTGGCCATGCCAAAAAAGACATTCCAGACCTGATTGCCAAAGAGAAGTATCGCTTTCCGGAAGTGGAATTCGTTTATGGTCGAGCAATCGAAGTGGAACCGAAAATGGTAGATATTTTAGTAGATCGAATCAAAGCCTGTACCGATAATCTGGAAGAGATCGATATTTTACTTGTCGGTCGAGGAAGTAGTGATGTATCGGCAGTAAAGGATACCGAACGAATTGTCAGTATGCTAAGGAGCCATTTTCCTCAAAATCAGATAGACAAATGCTTTTTAGCTGCGAGCCAGCCAAAGTTTGAGCCATTCTTATTGGAAAAGGTGAAGCAAAGTAAATCAGTTCTTGTCCTGCCATATCTTCTTTTTACTGGTTTATTAGATAAGGGAATTAAAGAGTATATCGAGTCATTAGACTTAAAGAAAGGGCAAAAGGTATTGCTCGCTGATTATTTAGGGCACCATCCCAATGTAGTCGAAGTATTAGTAGAAAGAGTGGCAGAAGCGAGAGAAGGAGCGGACGGATATGCAACAATGGCTGAAAGAAGTAGCTAGAGGGAAAAAAGGATCAAAGGATCTAGATTATCAACAAACATTGCAAGTAGCAGAAAGTATTGTATCTGGTGAAGCAACCACTGCCCAAATTGCAGCATATTTGGTTGCAGAACGGATAAAGACGGAAACACATGAAGAGTTATTGGCATTTATTCATACATTACAACAACATACGAAAAGGTTACGTTTACCAGATGAAGTCAGAGAGAAAGCAATCGACTTTGCTGGACCTTATAATGGTCGAAACTCTTTTGCTGCAACCATACCTGTATCATTATTGTTAGCAGATTATGATGTACCGGTATTTCTATCAGCTAGCGATACATTACCACCAAAATATGGGACATCCTTAAAAACGATTTTTTCCGAATTAGGAGTTGCAGTTGATAGTGATCGTGACGAAATAGAAAAGAAAATGAAGAAAATCAATATGGCTTTTGCGGATACAGAACAATACAGTCCATCACTCGCTAAGTTAAGATCCATTCGTAAAGAGATTGGCGTTCGTACCTTATTCAATACGGTGGAAAAACTTATCAATATTTCTCAAGCGAAAAATGTAATGTTAGGTGCATTTCACCGTACCGCAATTAACAAATTAGAAGGAGTCTTTAAACACCTAGACTACCAACATGTATATATCGTTCAAGGCTTAGAAGGATCTGAAGATGTACCAGTTCATCGTAATAGTTTTGTGTTTGATTGGACACCAGATGGGTTGAACTCTTTTATCGTCAAACCGAAAGATTACGGATTAGAATATAAAGATTTTGATAAAACCGTCAAACTATCTGCTAAGGAACAAGCAAGTATTATTCATGCTATTTTTTCCGGTGAACAGAAACAGGAACACAGCTATTATTATCATCAAATATTATTAAATGCTGGCTTGCGCTACTATTTATTTAAGGTTACTCGTTCTATTGAAGAAGGGATTGAAATAGCAGAAGAGCAAATAAAATCCGGTAGAGCCATGCAGAAGTTAAAAGAATTGCAGAAAGACAAATGTGAGGCTTAATTTTCCATCACATTTGTCTTTTTTATTTTTTCGATCCAAATTTGTTGTTCTTTTTGTGAATAAATCGGATTTTCTACAACTTCATGTAATAGCTTTTCGCGAACAGAAGAAGAAATATTTAATTGCTTCATAAGTTGTCTCGCTTCAAATAAAAAATCAATATATTGTTCGTATTGATCTGGTAATTCTGCTTCTATCGATTCTTTTAATCTTTTTGCTAAGATCGGACTAGCTCCACCAGTCGAAATGGCAATTTGTAATTTACCTCTTTGAATGGTAATGGGAAAGTGCATATTCCCTGCTTCAGCTTGATGTGTAGCGTTTATCCAAGCAGATGATGGTGCATTTTGTACGACATATTGATTTGTCTCCACATCGTTAGTTGCAATAACAATAAGATTTGCTTGTTTAAAATGTTTTAGTTCACATTTTGTCTGGAGCAAATGGATGTTATGTAAATGAATAAGTTGTTGTAGAGATTCGGTCAGTGTAGGACTAACAATTGTAATATTTTCTTTAAATGGAAGCAGTCGTCTTAAACGTCTTTCTGCTACTTTTCCACCTCCGATGATCACAATTTGCTTATTTTCTAGATTTAAGAAAAAAGGTAAATAGTTCATGTGTTTATCCCTCCTATTCTTTGTTACAACGTTATCTGCACATTAATGAAAGTCTCCCTTCATTGTAGTATTCGAAAGGTGTCAAGGCAAGCTGATTGACAGAAGATTGCGTAATTTCTTAAACTAAAGATAGCTTGATTATCTGAACGTATTTTGAAGTTGAGCTATTCGGAAAGGATGTTTACATGAAACATATTTTTAAAGAAGGTAAAAGTCTACAAGGACCGACACTGTTACTGCTTCATGGTACTGGTGGAACAGAGAATGATTTGCTGCCATTAGCGAATATTATTGATCCTGATGCAAATGTTTTAAGTGTACGTGGGAGTGTCTCTGAAAATGGAATGCCACGTTTTTTTAAACGATTAGCTGAAGGTGTATTTGATGAAGAAGATCTAGTGTTACGAACACAAGAGTTGCATGAATTCTTGGATGAATCTGCTGAAGAGTATGGGTTCGATCGTAATTACGTCATTGCAGTCGGTTATTCAAATGGGGCTAATATTGCTGGCAGTTTATTATTCCATTATCAAGATGCATTAAATGCTGCTGTTCTGCATCATCCAATGGTGCCTAGACGAGGTATTGAACTACCTGATCTTGCAGGTGTAAAAGTATTGATAACAGCTGGCCGAAATGATCCATTATGTACGGAGCAAGAATCACTTGATCTGGAAGAAATTTTGAAAGAAAATGGGGCAGATGTAGAGGTTCACTGGGAAAATAATGGACATCAGTTAACCCAAACAGAAGCAGAAGCTGCAAAAGAGTGGTATCATAATAAAAATATTTAAGTGTGAAGCTATGTATCTTTTTTATAAGGTGCATAGCTTTTTTTGTAATATAGGAAAGTATAAATTTTGCGCAGATGTCTACCTCCGAGCGCCCAGAAACTAGGCGACTTCGCGAATTGCCCTACGATAAAGAAGACTTGCCGATTGGTGAAACCAGAGGCTTAGTCGCACTTATGCCTTTAGGCGAAAGTCATCATCGGCTCGTAAACTCACCGTGATTCCTTTATCTCAGTTAATTCTGAAGTCGCTACGTTTCTAATCGGGCGCTCTGTGCTTTTCTTGTATGGCAAAACCGAAAAAGTGTATTCGAGAGACTCCCAAGAAAAAAATTCTTCTTGCATTTTCCAAAGTAAGGTATATAATATAACTGTACTAAATATATTAATACAGTTAATACAATTAATACAGTTCACACAGTGGAAAGGGAGGGTGTTATGTTTGAATTGGATTTGCGTAGTCGAAAGCCAATTTATGAGCAGCTAGTAGATCGCCTGAAGCAGTTAATCATTAATAATGTCTTGGAAAAAGATGAGAAGTTGCCCTCTGTTCGTGTGCTCGCTCAGCAGCTGTCGATTAACCCTAATACGATTCAAAAAGCTTATCGTGAATTAGAGGCACAAGGCTATATATATTCAGTGAAAGGGAAGGGAAGCTTCGTGAATCATATCATGATGACAGATAATTCAGCTGAAATCAAAAAAGTGAAAGAGCAATTGAAAAAACAAATAGCAGAGGCACTTTTTTTAGGAATAACCATAGAAGAGTTAGAAAAATTGATTACAAAAGTGGAGCAATCGGTAACAAGGGGGGATGAAGATGATTCAAGTTCAGAACGTCGTTAAAAAATACGAAAAAGATTATGTATTGAATGACGTAAGTTTAAAAATCCAAAGAGGGTCGATCTACGGTTTGCTCGGGTCTAATGGTGCTGGTAAAACAACCTTATTAAAGACAATCGCAGGTATTATCAAGCAAAATGAAGGGGCTGTAGAACTGGAAAGAAAGCCGGTATTTGAAAATGTAGGACTAAAAGAACGGATGATATTCATTCCCGATTCATTGTTTTTTTTCTCCCACTACACCGTAGCACAAATGGCAACCTTTTATATGAATGTTTATCCCAATTGGAACCAAAAACGTTTTGATCAAATGCAACAGGCACTTGATTTAGATCCCAATCGCAAAATCCAACGTTTTTCAAAAGGGATGCAAAGGCAAGTAGCTTTTTGGCTCGCATTATGCGCAATGCCTGATTACTTAATTCTTGATGAGCCTTTTGACGGCTTAGATCCGGTCATACGTCGGAAAATTAAATCTTGGATTATTCAAGATGTTGCCGAACGAGAAATGACAGTTCTTGTTTCTTCTCATAACTTGGGAGAAGTAGAGGATATTTGTGATGCTGTTGGTATCATTCATCGTGGAAAACTGTTATTAGAAAAAGACTTAGATGAACTTAAGTCAGATATTCACAAAGTACAAATTGCTTTCAAAGAAGAAGTAGATCAGACACTTTTTGAAAAGTTAGACATCCTCCATCAAGAGAAACGTGGAAGTGTTTATATCTGTATTATCCGTGGTGATGACCAGGAAGTAGAGGAAATAATCGAACGATTTAATCCAATTGTGTTTGATATTTTACCATTAACACTAGAGGAAATTTTTATCTATGAAATGGAGGGTGTTGGATATGCCATTGAAAACATCATACTTTAAAAAAGAATTATGGAAGCAAGCTTTCCGTTCTTTCGGTTGGATTGGTATCGGTTATTTTCTTGCCCTGTTGTTCTTATTACCGTTACAAATTATTATGGTCAAAACAAAAAATGATCCGAATGATATCAACTATTACCGACAAAATATTGACAGTCTATTTGGTCTAAATGGTGAAATACAAGGTGTATTATTTCTTATTATTCCTGTATTAGCAGCTGTATTTACATCTCGGTACATGCATGTGAAAGGGTCAGCAGATTTTATTCATAGTTTACCGCTGAGACGTTCTCAACTTTTTGCTCATCAATTTTTAATAGGTTACATGATGATCCTTATTCCAGTATGTATCACAGCTTGTGTTCTCTTTGTTTTGTCTGGCGTGATGGACGTTGCGTTTATTTATCAAAGTAATGACATCTTAAATTGGTTTTATGAAACTTTAACTTTTACAACTTTCTTATATGCTATTGCATACTTTGTTGGTACATTAACAGGTATGTCGGTAGTTCAAGGTGGTTTAAGCTTTATATTTATTATTTTTCCTGCGGGAATCTCCATGCTAATTAACGAAAATTTAAATATGCTATTGGAAGGTTTTAGTGTTCATAATGCAAGTTTCTTTTCCTTTTCCAGCAATTTAACACCGATATGGTGGTTTATGGAGCTGTCTAATAAAAGTAACCTCGAAATTGCTAATTGGATATATGGAATATATTGGTTGATTTCTGTTATCTTTATTGGCATATCTTTGATATTATATCGAATTCGTCCGATAGAATCTGCCAACCAAACGATTGCCTTTCCTTTACTAAAGCCAATTTTTAAATTTGGTGTTACGTTTTGTTTTATGTTACTTGGCGGAGTTTATTTTGGTGCAGTTCAGCAGCAGTCTGAAGGATGGATGATATTTGGTTATATCTGTGGTGCTTTATTTGGTTATTTGTTAGCAAAAATGTTAATTCAGAAAACATGGCGAGTATTTGACCAATGGAAGGGGTTCATGATTTATATAGGAATTTCTATCGTGGTGATATTATCTGTCATGTTCGATTGGTATGGATTCGAGGCAAATGTTCCTGAAAAAGGGGAAGTGGAAGGAATTTATTTTGTTGAACAAAACACATTTAATAATTGGTACGGTGGTAGATTAGATCAAAAATTAGAACAATCAAATATTACCAATCCGGAATTAATGGAGAAGGTCATTAACCTACATGAATATATCCTAGCAAATGATCATATCGGACAGTACCAAGAAAATATTTACATGGAGAAATCAACAGACATAGAAATCATCTATCATTTAAAAAATGGAAAAAGAATGGTAAGGCAATATTTTATTCCGTCCATGGATGAAGTGGAAGAATATGTAAAACCAATTTTAGAATCGATAGAATACAAACAATCCAGTTTAGATTGGTTAAATGACAAAAATAATCGTATAAGTTCTGTTACTGTCTCTGGCTATGATTATAGACAGCAAGTAACTGATCAGTATACCATTAACAAAATTACTGATGCTTTAAAGCAAGATTATCTGAAAACTTCATATGAAGAAATGACTCATAGCAGGCTCTATGGAGAATCGAAGTATCTCGAATTTGAGGTGGAGTCGGAACAGACCTACTTCTATCACGTGCCTTTATTAAATAGTTACTCAAAGGTATTAGAAGTTTTGGAACAAGAAGAGTTAGATCGCGGTCTAACCATTCATTCGACTGATGTTTCCATGGTTGCCATTTCTAACACACAGAAAAATGAAGAAATCGTTTATGAACTACCTCATATGGAAAAAATTGATCGTAACAAATGGATGCTTGTGGAGGACAGTGAGCAAATTGAAGAACTTGTTAGCCTGAACAATGATGTGGATGGAACATGGAAGATTGCTTATTACGGACCATCCGATAAAAATTTTATCGAAGCTTATCAAGTTAGTGAAGATCAGTTGCCAAGTTTTGTAACAGACTATTTTGAATAAGGGAGGTGAAATCCATGTTCGCGAATGACTTTTATCAATCATTAGTAGAACAATATCAGTCAATGATGTACTATACAGCTTTAAAAATTGTGAAAGATCAGCAAATTGCAGAAGACGTTGTCCAGGAGTCATGGATGAAGGTGATGAAACAACACGCAGAAATAGGAGCTATTGATAAGTGGGGAGCATGGTTACGAACAGTCACCTCAAGAACCGCAATCGATATGTTAAGGAAGGAAAAGCGTCGTCACACATGTTTGTTCGACAATCCATACTTGATAGAAGAATTGACTCTCTGTTCTACAAATGAAGTAGATGATCAGATAAACTGGCAATCAACATTGGATGAATTAGAGCAATGCATAAATAAAAGCAAGAAGTTAAAACATGTTTTTCAGTTAAAATTTAAATTAGAATTAGACGATGATACGATAGCAAGAACGTTAAAGATTAGTCATTCAGCTGTTAAAACTCGGATATTTAGAACTAGACAATTGCTGAAAAAGCATTATCAAGTTAATCAAGATTATTTGTTAAAATCAGGAGCTTAAATGTTTCTGGTTTTTTCTTTTATCAAATAGGTTTATAATAGGATTAGTATAGTATGGTTAATCAAAGGATGAATTACATGAGTTACATTATATATGTTGTCTTACCGTGGATATTTTTATGCTTATTTCTGATTGGCGCAGTGTACAGTTTATGGAAAAAGCTTGCCTATTGGTGGGGATTTGTAAGCTGTGCTGCTGGTGTCATCATTTATTTAATTGGCAATGAAGTAGTAGGTGGCTATAATGGTATGAGTCTCAGCTTAATCGGTGCCTTACCGTTCACCATTGGTTTATTTATTTTGTTCTTTCTTTTCGTCGGCAGCAAATTCCAGTAAAACCTACAATAATGCCGATTAGAATTATCCAAATGGCAAAGAATATAGGTGTACCCAATTGAATGGAGGGATACACATGAGAAGAGGAAACAGAATGCTACCAATGCTTGCTTCTATTGGTATAGGTGCATATGCATATTATCAAATGCGCAGAAACAGAACGATATAATGATTTGGAAAACTTGGCAACTGCCAAGTTTTCTTTCATCTTTGATGTTTGCTATAATAAAATGAGTGAAAATTTTGTAAAAAGAAAGGATTTTGGATTATGGGGAAACAATACATAGGTTATATAGGTTCGTATACGAAGAAGGAAAGCCAAGGTGTTTATCGTTTTACTTTGGATACAGAAAAGAAGCAAATAACGAATGTAGAAGTTGCGGCAAATCTTGATAATCCTACATACTTAACTATTAGTAACAATAATCAATATGTATATGCAGTTTCAAAAGAAGGAGAACAAGGTGGCATTACTGCTTTTACGATTAACGATGAAACGGGAACTTTAGACAGAATAAACAGTCAAGCAACAGATGATTCAGCTCCTTGTCATGTCAGTGTAGACAGAGAGAATCAGCTTGTCGTAACAGCCAATTATCATACGAAGCAGGTAGAGGCATTTTTAACTAATGAAGACGGATCACTACAGCCGCCAAAAGCGATTGAACATGAAGGGAACGGACCGCATGAGCGCCAAGAAAAGCCTCATCTTCACTTTGCAGGTTATACACCAGATGAACAATATGTAGTCGTGGTGGACTTAGGTAGTGACACGATAACAACGTACCGTCCAGATGGAGACGTTTTACAGGAAGTAAGTGTATTAACTGTAAAACCTGGAAGTGGACCACGTCATATTGCATTTCATCCAAAGGCTTCCTACGCTTATGTGATGACAGAGCTTAGTAATGAAGTAATCGTACTTAAATATCACGAAAAAGAAGGAACGTTTGAAGAAGTTCAATATATTTCTACACTTCCAGGCGATTTTAATGAAAATAGTCAAGGAAGCGCCATTCATCTTTCTTCAGATGGAAAGTTTGTTTATGCAGGAAACAGGGGACACAATTCGATTGCGATCTATCGCATAAAGGAAGATTATACGGTTGAGTTTCTAGAATGGACGCACACAGAAGGGGATTGGCCACGTGATTTTGTATTAGATCCTACCGAACAATTTATCGTAGCAGCTAATCAAGAATCCGGAACACTGGTATTATTCGAAAGAGATCAAGAAAAAGGAACACTCACCTTGTTACAAAAAGACGTACAAGCTCCAGAAGCTGTCTGTGTAAAATTTTTAAATTATTAATGGAAAAAGGCCACAAATAACAAAGTGGCCTTCTTTCAATCTTATTCATTCAAGTGTCCTTTTATTGAGATCTACATCGATTAATTCCATATTTTCCTTCGATTCATAACGTGATATAAAGCCATCACCATGGCATATCGAACAAGTATAGCGCCACTCTTCATCATCCATCAATAACCCTGTACCTTCACAAGCTTTACATTTCATATGTTGAGAACCCATTGTTATACTTCCTTTCATTTTATTTTTGTTTTTGCTTAATCCAGTTGATAATCCCGCCTTGCAAAATAATATCGATATGACGTTTCGTTAAGTCATGTCGTACTGGAATGGTATGATCTTTTCCTTTCACCTTAATGTCAAATGTGTCGGTTACCTGGATCGTTTCATGTATATCACGGAATTCTAAAATGTCGTCCTGCGTTAGATAATCATAGTCCGTTTCATTAACAAAAGTTAACGGAAGAATACCGAAATTAATTAAGTTTTGTAAGTGAATACGAGCAAAATCTTTTACAAGCACGACTTTTAATCCTAAATATCTAGGTGCTAATGCGGCATGTTCGCGGCTTGAACCTTGACCATAATTCACGCCAGCGACAAGCGCATGACCACCATTATCGCGTTTTTTCATTGCATTATCATAATAGTCATCATCAACGATTTCAAAGGCGAATGTACTGATTTTTTGAATGTTACTACGATATGGTAATACTCTGGAGCCACCAGCTAAAATTTCGTCTGTGGAAATATTGTCACTCATTTTTAACAAAATCGGTAGATCGAAATTATTTTTTATTGGTTCAAAATCTGGGATTGTCGTAATGTTTGGTCCCTTTTCTAACTCAACATCTGCATTGTTTTCCGGAGGGGCCTCCAGCATTCCTTCGGTTGTGAATTTTTTCGGTTCTTGTACTTTTGGGTACCTCATATCTAAAGTTCTTGGATCCGTAATTTTTCCAGTCAGAGCAGAAGCAGCTGCTGTTTCAGGACTACATAAGAACACACTGTCCTCCCTAGTACCAGATCTGCCCGGAAAGTTCCTTGGTGTAGTCCGTAAACTATTTCTCCCTGTAGCAGGTGCTTGTCCCATTCCAATGCAACCATTACACCCAGCTTGGTGCATTCGTGCACCAGCAGAAAGAAGGTTAGCAATATGCCCATTTTCCACCAACTGCTCTAATAATTGACGAGATGTAGGGTTAATATCAAAGGAAATACCCGATGCAATTTGTTTACCTTTTACAATTTCACTGGCAATCGCAAAATCACGATAGCCTGGGTTGGCGGATGAACCGATATAGGATTGGTAGATCGTTTCACCTGCTACTTCTGCGACTGGTACGACATTTCCAGGACTAGATGGCTTCGCTATTAATGGTGCTAACTCTGACAAATCAATGTTTTCTTCTTCATCATATTGAGCACCACGATCAGCTGTCAGTTCCATCCAATCATTTTCCCGGCCTTGCTGCCTTAAAAAGTCTTTGATTTCATTATCTGATGGAAAGACTGTAGCTGTTGCTCCAAGTTCTGCTCCCATATTAGCAATAACATGTCGATCCATTGCAGATAAATTTTTAACACCAGGACCATAATATTCAATAATTTTGCCAACTCCACCTTTGACACCATGGCGACGTAACATTTCAAGAATGACATCTTTAGCACTAACCCATTGTGGTAGTTTACCTGTTAATTTTACGCCCATCACTTTTGGCATTTTTACGTAATAAGGTTCTCCAGCCATCGCCATTGCAACATCAATACCACCTGCGCCAATAGCAAGCATTCCCATACAACCATTCGCACATGTATGACTATCAGAGCCTAGTAATGTTTTTCCTGGCTTGGCAAGCTGTTGCATATGGACAGGATGACTGACTCCATTACCTGGACGACTATAGTAAATACCAAACTTACGTGCTGCACTACGTAAGAAAAGATGGTCGTCTGCATTACGAAAATCCTCTTGAATTAAATTATGATCCACATATTGTGCAGAAGCTTCCGTTTTAACACGATCGATCCCCATTGCTTCCAGTTCAAGCATTACCATTGTACCTGTAGCATCTTGTGTTAACGTTTGATCAATTTTTAAACCGATTTCTTTACCTGCTTGCATTTCCCCGGAAACTAGATGTTTACTAATTAACTTTTGAGCGACATTTTGTTTCATCTCTTTTGTCCTCCTAAATTTTTTTCCGACATATTTAGAATGTACCTTACAGTTAATATTACACATTTTAGTCGTTTATAAACTTTCCACTACAAAAAATCAGAAGGGAAGTTCACTTCTGATTTTTAATCAATACGGAGAATATATTATTTAAGGACCCGATATCTCATTGAAAATGCCCGATAACTCAAAAAAAAGTCGCAGTTTGAGAACTGCGACTTTTTTTATACCATTACTTTACACATATCGTTTGTCAAGGCTACTGGGTCTTCGATAGGGAGGCCTTCAATAAGTAATGCTTGGTTATATAAAATATTGGTATATAGTTTAACTTTTTCTTTGTCTGATTGGTGCGCTTGTACTAGTGCCTGGAAAATCTCATGTTTGTTGTTGATTTCCAATACTTTTGTTGCTTCAATGTTCTGGTTATCAGGCATTTGCTTTAAGACTTTTTCCATTTCAATCGAAACATCACCTTCAGCTGATAAGCAGACAGGGTGTGTTTTTAAACGAGTGGAAAGCTTAACATCTTTTACTTTGTTGCCAAGAATTTCTTTCATTTCCTCTAATAAATCTTTATGTTCTTCTTTTTGTTTTTCTGCTTCTTGTTTCGTTTCCTCATCTTCTAGATCAAGGTCACCACTTGATACATTTTTGAATTCTTTGTCATCATAGTTCATCAACATTTTAATAGCAAATTCATCGACTTCATCTGTAAAGTATAGAATTTCATAGCCTTTATCTTTAACCATTTCTGTTTGTGGTAATTTTTCGATGCGGTCATGTGATTCACCAGTTGCATAATAGATATGCTCTTGATCTTCTGGCATACGTTCCACATATTCTTTTAATGTCACAAGCTTTTGCTCGCTAGATGAGTAGAACAGTAATAAATCTTTTAATTTATCTTTATTGGCACCAAAGTCCGCATAAACACCATATTTAATTTGACGACCAAATGCATCATAAAATTGCTCATATTTTTCACGGTCATTTTTCAGCATACTTTGTAAATGGTTCTTGATTTTCTTCTCAATATTTTTGGCGATTAATTTTACTTGACGGTCTTGTTGTAATATCTCTCGCGAAATATTTAGTGAAAGATCTTCAGAATCGACAATTCCCCGAACGAAACTGAAGTGATCTGGTAGGAGGTCAGCACATTTTTCCATAATCAATACGCCATTGGAATATAGTTCTAATCCTTTTTCGAAATCCTGTGAGTAATAGTTAAACGGTAATTGTTCAGGAATATAAAGAATGGATTGGAATCTCACCATACCATCTACACTGATATGCAGGTGGCTTAATGGCTTATCAAATCCGAAATGTTTCTCTTGATAGAAGCTTTCGTAATCTTCATCACTTAGCTCTTGTTTATTTTTACGCCAGATTGGCACCATGTTATTAAGTGTTTGATCTTCGATTACGTCTTCTAATTCTTCTTCATTATCCTCTTTCGGTTTCTTTTCAGTAACCTCCATCTTAATAGGATAGCGAATAAAATCAGAGTATTTTTTGATGATTGATTTCAATTTATATTCCTCAAGGAATTCATCATAGTTTTCTTCTTCAGCATTTTCTTTTAGTTGGATAATTATTTCAGTTCCAATATCCTGTTTGTCATAAGGTTCGATTGTATAGCCTTCTTCACCATTAGATTCCCATTTATAGCCTTGATCACTATGAAGTGCACGAGTATATACGGTTACTTTGTCAGCAACCATAAAAGAAGAGTAGAACCCTACACCAAATTGCCCAATGATTTCTTGTCCATCTTTCATTTCTACTTCATTTTTAAAAGCAAGAGAACCACTTTTAGCAATTGTTCCTAAGTTATCTTCTAATTCTTCCTTTGTCATTCCAATACCGGTGTCTTTAACAGTTAACGTACGATTATTTTTATTAGGTTCAATTCGAATGTAGTAATCATCTTTATTGAAAGAGATACTATCATCTGTTAAAGCTTTATAGTAGATTTTATCAATTGCATCACTAGCATTTGAAATAAGTTCACGTAAAAAGATTTCCTTTTGTGAATAGATGGAATGTACCATCATTTCAAGCAATCGCTTAGATTCAGCTTGGAATTGCTTTTGTTCCATTGTTATTCTCCTCCTTATGATACTTGTTTTATGTATTTTTAGCACTCTTGTTCACTGAGTGCTAACACATAATAATTATCACAAAACCCTTGTAGTGTCAAGCACAAAAGCGGTTTGACTTCTTGGTAACAATCACTTATTTTAAAAAAGAGACAGTATTTTTTTGTTTTTTTATGATAAGATGTTCTTATGAAAAGTTGTTCGGTTCATAAAGGGGGGAAGTCAACATGGCCTTTGATTACCAAACGCCACGTTATATGCACGTGATTGAACAAATTAAAACCAAAATTAATGATGGAGAGTTAGAACCTGGTGAACGATTGCCTTCCGAGATGGACTTTGCGAAGCAGTTAAATGTATCGCGAAATACATTAAGAGAAGCGCTCCGGATATTAGAAGAAGAAAATGTTATTATTCGTAAACATGGAATAGGCACATTTGTGAATAAAAAACCTTCTTTTTCTGGTGGTATTGAGGAATTATTCAGTATTACCGATTTTATCAAAAGAGAGGGTAAAGAACCTGGAACTAATTTACTTTTTCAGGGGATAGCTGATGCCGTTAGTGAAGATAAACAAGAATTAGAGTTGAATGATGAGGATCGAGTTTACCTTGTCAAACGTGTAAGGACAGCTGATGGTGAGCCATTGGTTTACTGTATTGACAAGGTGCCAGTTTCTTTAATTGGAGAGGACTATTATTTTGGAGAAGAATCGATGTTATATTCTTTTCAAGAGAAAAAAGGTATTACGATAAGTTATGCAAAGGCAGATATAAAAACGATAGGTTACCATCAGGAGATATCCGAGATACTAGAATCAGACCCAGATCAGCCGCTATTGATTTTAAAACAGACGCATTATGACACGGATGACCAACCGATCTTATATTCACTAAACTTTTTCAGAGCGGATCAGGTAAGTTTTAGTGTCATTCGAAAACGAATATTTTAATAAAAACCATCTGATAAGGATGGTTTTTATAGTGAACAAAAATATATTGACTTGTTGGACGTCTTACCTATATAATGAAACCGAATCCAATATATAAGGGTTCTTTTTATCGACAATAGGTTGTTGGACGTCCTATCAATTATGCATAGGAAAAATAGGTACATAAACAAAAACAGACTATATAAGAAAGGTGTGTCAGTACGATGAGAATGGTCGATTTAATTGCTAAAAAACGTGACGGTCAAGGTTTAACAAAAGATGAAATCGATTTTATGATTGATGGTTATACAAAAGAGGAAATACCTGATTACCAAATGTCTGCTATGGCGATGGCTCTTTATTTTCAGGGGATGACAACAGAAGAGCGAGTAAATCTTACCATGGCAATGGTAGAATCTGGTGATCAAGTTGATTTGTCAGATATACAAGGTATTAAAGTAGATAAACATTCAACTGGAGGAGTTGGTGATACTACTACACTTATATTGGCTCCTTTAGTAGCATCTGTAGGTGTTCCTGTAGCAAAAATGTCTGGAAGAGGGCTTGGACATACTGGTGGAACCATTGACAAATTAGAATCAATTAAAGGGTTTCAAGTTGAATTAACAGCTGAAAAATTTAATCAACTTGTCAATCAACAAAAAGTAGCTGTTGTGGGGCAAAGTGGGAATTTAACTCCTGCTGATAAGAAATTGTACGGTTTACGTGATGTCACGGCTACTGTGAATTCGATCCCATTAATTGCTAGCTCGATTATGAGTAAAAAAATAGCTTCTGGTGCAGATGCAATTGTATTGGATGTCAAAACAGGATCAGGCGCATTTATGAAGAATTTGGATGATGCAAAACAATTAGCAAAAGCGATGGTGGATATCGGAAATGGAGCAGGTCGTGAAACAATTGCAGTTATTTCAGATATGAACCAGCCATTAGGTCATGCTGTAGGAAATGCACTTGAAATCAAAGAGGCAATAGATACGTTACAAGGAAACGGGCCAGAAGATTTATATGAATTGTGTTTAACACTAGGAAGTCAAATGGTATATTTAGCGAAACAAGCAGATTCTATTGAAGAAGCAAGAGCAAAACTAGAAGATGCAGTTGCCTCAGGTAAAGCATTAGAGAAATTTAAAACATTCGTGTCATCACAAGGTGGCGATGCATCAGTTGTAGATGATCCAAGTAAATTACCACAAGCAAAATATGTTATAGATATCAAAGCAACACATGCTGGATTTGTTAAAGAAATAGTAGCAGATGAAATCGGTATTGCAGCAAGTATGCTAGGGGCAGGGCGTTTAACCAAAGATTCAGAAATTGATTTGGCTGTAGGGGTAGTGTTACAGAAAAAGATTGGTGATCAAGTATCAGAAGGGGAGACACTGGTTAAAGTATATAGTAATCAGGAAAATATCAAAGAAGTAGAAGAAAAAATCATCGAAGCTTATACGATCAAAGCTGAAAACACAACAAAACATTCATTAATTTACGATATTATTCACTAAGTAATACAAGATGAGTCTTTTATGCAAAGTAAAAGGCTCTACCTAAAGAGGTTGGACATCCTACATCAAAGCAGATAAAATAGGAGTGAGACAGCATGAAAGAGATTGTCCTTAGCTTACTTGCTGGAATCATTATCGGCATCGTCTTTAAATTCATGAAATTACCTTTGCCTGCTCCACCCGTACTCGCTGGTGTAGTTGGTATATTTGGTGTTTATTTCGGAGGACAGATTGCCGAATGGTTAAAGTCAATTTTTTAAAGAAAGGAAGAATACTATTGAAATCTTATAAACGAGTATTTTTAATTGTATTAGATTCGGTTGGTATTGGAGAAGCCCCAGATGCAGCACAGTTCAATGACAAAGGTGCGGATACATTAGGCCACATTGCTGAACATATGAACGGCTTACATATGCCTCATATTGGCAGATTAGGTTTAAGTAATATTCGTGAAATTAAAGGCATCGAAAAAGCAGAGCAGCCGAAAGCACACTACACAAAAATGCAAGAGGCTTCAAATGGGAAAGATACAATGACAGGACATTGGGAAATCATGGGCTTGCATATTGACCAGCCATTTCAAACATTTCCAGATGGATTTCCAGATGACCTAGTACAACAATTAGAAGAGAAAACAGGACGAAAAGTTATAGGTAATAAACCAGCTTCTGGTACGGCCATTATCGAAGAGTTAGGTGAAGAACATATGAAATCAGGTGATCTGATTGTGTATACATCAGCTGATTCTGTCTTACAAATTGCAGCACATGAAGATATTATTCCGATTGAGGAACAATATCGAATTTGTGAGATCGCACGTGATTTAACGAAAAATGAAACATATATGGTTGGGCGTGTTATTGCTCGTCCTTTTGTCGGTGAACCAGGCGCTTTTGAGCGTACCTCTAATCGTCATGATTATGCATTGAAGCCTTTTGGTAGAACGGTAATGAATGAATTAGCAGATGCTGACTATGATGTGATTGCATTAGGGAAAATATCTGATATTTACGATGGTGAAGGGGTAACAGAAGCCATTCGTACAAAGGACAATGCTGATGGTATGGAGAAGTTCATCCAGTCAATGGATAAAGACTTTCATGGATTGAATTTCCTCAATCTTGTTGATTTTGATGCGAAATACGGCCACCGTCGTGATCCCCAAGGTTATGGAGAAGCATTGGAAGCATTTGACCAGCGTTTACCAGAGATGCTTGAAAAATTGCAAGATGATGATCTTTTCATTATTACAGCGGATCATGGTAACGATCCTATCCATCACGGAACAGATCATACGAGAGAGTATGTCCCGCTATTAATTCGTCATAATCAAATTACAAACGGTAAACAATTAGAAATAAGAGAAACATTTGCTGATATTGGTGCTACCATTGCAGACAATTTTGGTGTAACATTACCAGTAAACGGGAAAAGTTTTCTGAAAGAAATTGAGTAATAGGAGGCTGTTTGAAGTGAACCAGTTAGCTGAAGCAACTGCATATCTACAAGACAAAATAAAACCACAACCTAAAATTGGTTTAATTCTGGGATCGGGTTTAGGTATGCTAGCAGATGAAATAGAAAGCCCAACTAAAATCAAATATGAAGAAATTCCAGGATTTCCAGTATCAACTGTTGAAGGACATGCAGGACAGTTAGTAATTGGAAACTTGCAAGGTGTCGATGTTATCGCCATGCAGGGGCGGTTTCATTACTATGAAGGTTACGGACTAGATGCCGTAACATTCCCTGTCCGTGTTATGAAAGAATTGGGTGTTGAAAAGTTATTAGTAACAAATGCTGCAGGTGGTGTGAACCGATCTTTAGAACCAGGAGATCTCATGTTGATTACGGATCATATCAACAACACTGGACAAAATCCATTAATCGGAGAAAACGTTCATGAGCATGGAGTTCGATTCCCTGATATGTCAACTGCATATGATCGTGACTTACAAGTAGTAGCAAAACAAGCGGCTGAACAACTAGACATTACCTTAAAAGAAGGTATCTATGTTTGGAATACTGGACCAAGTTATGAGACTCCGGCAGAAATCCGTATGTTAGATACTATTGGAGGAGATGCTGTTGGGATGTCGACTGTACCTGAAGTTACTGTTGCTCGTCATGCGGGCATCAAATGTGTCGGTATTTCTTGTATCTCCAATATGGCGGCAGGAATTTTAAATCAACCATTAACACACGATGAAGTTATTGAAACGACAGAAAAAGTTCGGGAATCCTTTTTACAATTTGTAAAACAGTTAATACAAGATATTGGCTAAAATAAAAGGGGGAGAACGAGATGGAAAAACAATTAATAGAAGAAGCTAAAAAGGCACGTGAAAAAGCGTATGTACCGTATTCCAAGTTTAAAGTAGGCGCAGCGTTATTGGATGACAAAGGAAACATTTTCCACGGTTGTAATATCGAAAATGCTGCTTACTCGATGACTAATTGTGGTGAAAGAACTGCTTTATTTCATGCCTATGCATCAGGTTCTAAGAAATTTGAAATGATAGCTGTCGTGGCAGATACAGATCGCCCTGTATCACCGTGTGGAGCATGTCGTCAAGTCTTGGCAGAGCTTTGTGAACCTGATATGAAAGTGCTATTAACGAATCTTCAAGGAGATGTACAAGAAACGACGGTTAGGGAGTTACTTCCAGGTGCGTTTATTGCTGATGATATGTCCAATGTAAAATAATGAAGGAGGATGAATATGACTTTAGCAAACAAAATTGATCATACTGCATTAAAACCAGATACAACAAATGAACAAATTGAGACGTTATGTAATGAAGCGAAAGAATATGGTTTTTACTCTGTTTGTGTTAATCCGACATGGGTTAGCTATGCAAAAGAATTATTAACCGGTTCGAATGTAGCAGTTTGTACGGTGATTGGTTTCCCATTAGGTGCGACGTCTTCGGCAGTTAAAGCTTTTGAAACGAAATATACTATCGAAAAAGGTGCGACAGAAGTTGACATGGTAATAAATATTGCAGCCTTAAAAGATGGAAAACATGAGCTAGTTCAACAAGATATCGAAGCAGTAGTACAGGCTGCATCTGGAAAAGCATTAGTAAAAGTAATTATTGAAACATGCTTATTAACGGATGAAGAAAAAGAAACAGCCTGCCGATTAGCGGTTGCAGCAGGAGCTGATTATGTTAAGACATCTACAGGTTTCTCAACTGGAGGGGCTACAACAGAAGATATCGCCTTAATGCGTAAAACAGTCGGACCAGATATTGGGGTAAAAGCTTCTGGTGGCGTACGTGATTTACAAACAGCACAAGCAATGGTCGATGCAGGCGCTTCCCGAATTGGAGCAAGTGCCAGTGTAGCGATTGTAAATGGTGAAGAAAGTAATAGTGATTATTAAGATTAGTGGATACAGCAGTGCTGTATCCTTTTTCGTTGTAATATAGAGGGAGTATATAATTCGCGGTATCAACGCATTTGTAAGCAGAGTAGCCATTGTGAAATAGCTTGTACAGGAAACCATCGCTGCGGCTGTCCACTTCCCTTTCCACGGGATTTTCGCCTAAGCTAACTTTGGTAAGCAAAGAGCGCTTACCAAAGTGGATCTCAGTCGATTAGCTCCAGAGCCGCTACGTATCTAAGCGGGCGCTCTGCGCTTTTCTTAAAAGGTAAGAAAGTATATAATCAGCGCAATGACCGTGTTTAACGAAGTAGTTATTTTGACATATTTTAAGTGTATTTGCCAACGCTCCGACTAATTACTTCGCTTTCCACGGGCACCTCAACTAACTTTGCAAAGAAAAACACTTTGCAAAGTGGATTTTCGGCTCGCGCTGTTCCCGCAGGAGTCTCCGTAATTAGTCTCCGCTATGAGAAGGTGCAACAATTCTTGTCAGAAGTAATAGGTTGCCTTTTATACAATGGATAAGAGCGAGAATCGCTATCCATAAGTATAAAAGCAGCTATGTTACTTCATGCTAGAATTGTAGAACAGACCTTAGCGAAGGCCGTTCACTTCCACTCCTGTGGGAATTGTTTGACCTGAAGATCCACTTTTTCGAGCGGTTTTGGCTCGAAAAAGTTAGCTGAAGGACAAACCCCACGGAAAGGGAAGTGGGCAGCCGGAGCGGTGGTCAAGCTGTTCAAATATTTCATCATTACTACTAAAGTAATAAAGGACCGGCGGGGTTTGCCGGTTTTTCTTAATTGGATAACTATAGTCAAGCAATTAAAGTACTAAAAAATGAAACATTATAAGGATTGAACTCGTAAATGAACTATCGATTTATTAAAGGGGAGTTAACATGGAAGAACTTACTTTTAACAAAGAAAATGAGGGGAAAGATCTGAAAGACAATGTAGGATTAGGCTGGGGTGGCGTGATTGGCTTTTTCTTATCATACCTTGGATTTGTACTAGTGTTAGGCTTTATCTTAGGAATCTTTGCGTTGATATTAGATGGAGGAACGGAAGGAAACTATACGAGTTTATTGATGCAAAGTCATTACACGTTAATCATAGATGCCCTAGGTATTGTGATCGCACTATTAATATTTAAAAAGGTGCGGCATTTTCTGAAGATGTCCTTTTCATGGAAACCACTAAAAAAAGTGAAAACATATTTATATCTTTTTATAGCATTTGTTTTTACTTACATCAGTCAATTTCTTATTCTCCATGTGTTCAAGTGGGAAGAGGGAGGAAGTCAAATTGATACGTTTGGTTTAGAAGGGATGTCAGATCATTGGTTTAACATTCTCTTATTTTACCTTGCATTTACTTTGCTAACGCCAATTAAAGAAGAAATTATGTTCAGAGGCTTAGTACATAAATTTTTAAAAGAAAAATATTCCTTTTGGATAGGACTAATAGTATCTGCTGTGATTTTTGGAGCATTACATCCGGGACATTTTATATCCGCAACCATAATGGGGATGATTTTCGTTGTGTTATATCGTTTGACTAAGTCATTAGTAGTTCCGATTATGCTTCATATTCTTTGGAACATATACGCAGTTACTGGAATGTTAGCGTTGTTAGATATTATTTAAGGAAGAATTAAATACATAATCCATCATTGACATGCTCATCCTAGAAGTAGAACAGTACGGAATTTTCAACCTAAAAATTTTCAACTGTGAAAGGGTGTTGCCTTGTGCAATGGGATTGGATTTGGAAAGCTGTTTTAATTATTATAATAGGAACGTTTCTTCTTCGGATAGCTGGCAGGAAGTCAATATCTCAAATGACATTAGCACAAACTGTTCTGATGATTGCGATAGGGTCACTGCTCATTCAGCCTGTAGCAGGTGAAAATATCTGGGTTACATTCGGCATAAGTGCAATTTTGATTATTACATTAATTGTGATGGAATATGTACAAATAAAATCGGATAAGGCTGAAGCTTTAATCACAGGTAAATCCAATGTATTAATTGAAAATGGCCAACTTATTGAAGAAAATTTAAGGAAATATCGTATATCAGTAGATTTATTAGAGATGTTGTTACGGCAACAAAATGTTCAAAAACTCAGCGATGTAGAATCGGCAACATTGGAACCGAATGGACAATTAGGATACATGTTAAAGCCTGAAGCTCAACCAATGACTAAAGGTGATTTACAACAGCTAGTTAACCAATTACAACAATTGCAACTAAGCATTAACACCCTACAAAATAATACAAATCCTAAGGATAATATATTTCAGGAGGTAGCGGATAAGCAACACCAAACACCACCTCCTAAACATTTAGAGTAAATTATGTAGGACCAATCTGTGGTGGTCCTACATAATGTTTTTTAAAGCTCTATAGGAATTTTTACATTATTGATCATATAAAATCGACTTGATATCATTCTCATCTAAATAATCTTCATATTTTTCATGTGCGTCATTGACACCAATATATTTTCCATCCATTCCAGCTAATAGAAATCCTTCGAGTTCCTCTACGCTTCCGACCTGTTCTTCTGAATGATAATACATATCATCATAATCTTTTTCAGTATCATAAAAGTCTGAAGGGCCATCAGAGGAGCCGTACATTTCTACACTTTGCCATGCGTCTTCACCATCAAACATCGTATGATCATCACCTTCTAATTCCTGTTCATCGATATTGGAGTGGAGAATATCTTCTTCGATCGGTCTTTGCTTTTTGACATCATGTTCTGCATGCTTTATACATCGAGTAGTAGTAGGCATTGCCATCATACGTTCTGCAGGTATATCACTGTGGCAGATCTCACATTTTCCATACGTTCCATTGTCAATAGCTTGTAATGCTTGTTTGATATCAGCTAGCTCTTTTTCCTCGTGTTCGTTAAGTGCAATGTCTTTTTCTCGTTCAAATAGCTCTGAACCTGTATCAGCTGGATGGTTATCATAATTGGATAATTCTGAAACGGATTCTTTATTAATGGCTTGTTCTAATCCGAAATGATCTTTGAGATGCTCTTTCATTTCTTTTTTTCGTGTTAATAATTCCTGTTTACATTGTTGTATTTCAGTGGGATGTAGCAAATATTACACCTCCTTATATCTGTTAGTATGTCCGAATCTTCATATCCCACTAAAGATGATTTTGGAAAATGAAATGGATAAAGGAAATAGGAGAGGAGAGGATATATTATAGAAGGGTATTTAAAAAAGCTGACCTCCTTATCTTAAGGAAATCAGCTTTTAGATTAACCTTTTGCTTCTTCAAATTGAGATATCTTATCTTCATGGGTTAAAGTAACAGCAATTTCATCCCAACCATTTAGAAGCATTTCTCGCTTATAGTCGTCTAAATCAAAAGACGCTTCAAAACCTTGAGTGTCATAGACTTTTTTTGCTTCAAGGTCTACAGTTAAGTGATATTGATTAGCTTCCGCATTGTTAATTAAGGTCTGTACTTCATCTTCTGTTAATTTAACAGGTAAAATACCATTTTTTGTACAGTTGTTATAAAAAATATCAGCATAGCTTGGAGCTATGATTACTCTAAAGCCATAATCTTGCAATGCCCATGGAGCATGTTCACGGGAGGATCCGCAGCCGAAGTTTTCTCCTGCTACTAAGATAGATGTTCCTTGATATTTTGGCTGATTTAAAGAGAAATCGTTACGCAATTCACCCTTTGAGTCAAAGCGCCAGTTATAGAAAACAAATTGACCAAATCCTTGACGTGAAATACGCTTGAGAAATTGTTTAGGAATGATTTGATCAGTATCAACATTCGCGCGATTCAAAGGGTATACTAGCCCTTCGTGTTTACGAATTGGTTCCATTTTGGTAGCCTCCTTTAACATTTAGCTTGGTGTTGGAATGGATAAATGACGAACATCAACAAAGTGTCCTTTGATTGCAGCTGCTGCAGCCATTTCCGGACTTACTAAGTGTGTACGAGCACCAGTACCTTGACGACCTTCAAAATTACGATTAGAAGTAGAAGCGCAACGTTCGCCCTCCGGAACAACGTCATCGTTCATGGCAAGACACATACTGCAACCAGCATCACGCCATTCAAAACCAGCATCTTTAAAGATGACATCGATACCTTCTTTTTCGGCTTGAGCTTTGACACTATGAGACCCAGGTACAACAATGGCACGAACATTAGGATTGACTTTATGTCCCTTGACTATTTCAGATGCTCTCTTTAAGTCTGCAAGTCGAGAGTTAGTACAAGATCCGATAAATACGTGTTCAATTTCAACAGAAGAGATTGGTTCGCCACCTTCAAGGCCCATGTACTCTAAAGCACGCGTTATTTCTTCACGTTCATTCTCATGATTTGCATCATCAACAGTTGGAACGTTTGCGCTCACGGGAATACACATACCAGGGTTTGTTCCCCATGTAACCTGTGGTTCAATTTCGTCCGCATCAATTTCGACTTGCTCATCATAAATGGCACCTTCATCTGTTGCTAATGCTTTCCATTCTTCAGCAAGCTGCTCGAATTCTTGACCATCTGGAACATGGCGTTTTCCGCGTAAAAATTCAACAGTAGTGTCATCCGGGCTGATCAAACCTGCACGAGCACCAGCTTCAATCGACATGTTACAGACTGTCATACGACCTTCCATAGACAGATCTCGAATTGCTTCTCCGGTATATTCGATAACATATCCAGTACCAAATTTAACACCAAATTTACCGATAATTGCTAAAATTAAGTCTTTTGCTGTTACACCTGTACCTAATTTACCATTGACTTTTACATTTAATGTTTTTGGTTTTTGTTGCCAGATGGTTTGGGTAGCTAATACGTGTTCCACTTCACTGGTACCAATACCAAAGGCTAATGCACCGAATGCTCCGTGAGTAGAAGTGTGGCTGTCACCACAAACAATTGTTTTACCAGGTTGTGTCAATCCTAATTCTGGCCCGATTACATGTACGATACCTTGATCTGGATGATGGATATCTGCTAAAGGTACACCAAACTCTTCACAGTTTGCTTTTAATGTCTCCATTTGTGTTTTGGATACTTCATCTTTGATAACATTACGGTGGATCGTTGGTACGTTATGATCCATGGTTGCAAAGGTGCGATCAGGTCTGCGTACTTTTCGGTTGTTGATTCTAAGCCCTTCAAACGCTTGAGGGGAAGTAACCTCATGGACTAAGTGTAAGTCAATATATAAAAGATCAGGTTTCCCTTCTTCATGATGAACGATATGTTTTTCCCAAATCTTTTCAATAATAGTCTTTGGTTTTCGCATCTGTTTCACTCCTTACGTAATAGTTTTTATCAACATAAAGTTGCTTTGTTCAGCACTATAGTAGTTGTTCACTTAGAAAAAGATCGGCGTTTATCTATGTGGAATAGGTACGCCGAAGTTTCCGTCTTCTTATTGGATTGCGTCAACGATTAACTGTGTCATTTCGGTTGTGTTGACTAGCTTTCCATTATTGTCATTTTTCAAATCTGCGGTGTGATAGTTTTGATTTAATACTTTTTCTACTGCATCTTCAATTGCTTGTGCTTCTTCATTCATATCAAATGAGTAGCGAAGCATCATGGCAGCGGAAAGGATCATCGCAATTGGATTGGCAATACCTTTACCAGCAATATCAGGTGCAGATCCATGCGCAGGTTCATATAAGCCAACACCGTCTTCAGCTAAGCTAGCAGAAGGGAGCATCCCAAGTGATCCAGTTAGAACAGAAGCTTCATCACTTAAAATATCACCAAACATGTTCTCTGTAACTATCACATCAAACTGTGTCGGATTCGTGATCAGTTTCATTGCCGCAGCGTCGACTAATACGTGATCAACGGTGACATTTGGATATTCTGCCTTTTTTTCCTCGACAATTTCTCTCCATAGTTTACTAGATTCTAACACATTTGCTTTATCAACAGAGGTTAGGTGGTTATTGCGTAACTCTGCACTTTGAAAAGCTTTGTCGATAATACGTTCCATCTCTTTTCGTGTATATGCTAATGTGTCAACAACAGCATTCCCATCATCAAGACGTTCACTTGGTCTTCCGAAATATAACCCGCCAGTTAGTTCACGAACAATTAATAAGTCACTGCCTTGTATGATTTCTTCTTTTAGTGGAGATGCATGTAAAAGATTTTTGAAGCCTTTAACAGGGCGCAGGTTCGCATATAAATCAAGTGCTTTACGGATACCTAGCAAACCACGTTCGGGTCTTAAATCTGAAGGGTTATTATCCCACTTTGGACCACCTACTGCACCTAATAAAACAGCATCAGCACTTTTGCAAGCTTCTACCGTTTCGTCAGGTAGGGGAGTGGCGTGATTATCAATGGCAATACCACCGATGTCGTATGAAGAAAATTCAAAAACTTTATGATATTTTTGGCTAATTGCTTCTAGGACTTCTTTGGCAGCATAGATAACTTCTGCTCCAATTCCATCACCCGGAAGCAGGACGATTTTTTTGCTCAATTCATTGACCTCCTACATAACGACTTAGATTGCTTTTTTTTGGTAAATAGCTCGGTTTACACCGTTTAGATATGCTTGCACAGCAGCTTCTAACACATCTTGTGCGGAACCACGTCCACTTACAGTCTTTCCATCAACAGTTAAGCTGACATGTACTTCTGCGAGTGCATCGCGACCTTGACCAATTGAATTTAGTTGAAAATCAGTAAGGTGTGTTTCTTCTGTAATTATTTGATCTAATGTGTTATATAGTGCTTCCACACTACCTGAGCCTGTGCTCGTATCTTCTACTTGCTCATTATCAGGAGTAGTAAGTGATACTGTCGCACTTGGTTGATCATTCGAACCATATTGAACTTGGAAATTTTGCAGTTGATAACGTTTCACATTCGAGGTATCTGTTTGTATGTCAGTAAGGATTGCAAACAAATCATCGTCTGTGACTTCTTTTTTACGGTCAGTTAATAATTTAAACGCCTTAAATGCTTCTTTTATTTTGTCTTCTGGAAGTTCGTAACCAAGCTGCTTAATTTTATCTGTAAATGCATGACGACCTGAGTGCTTACCTAATACAAGGTTATTAGAATGAACACCGACTAATTCTGGGGTAATAATTTCATACGTTTGCGCATTTTTTAATACACCATCTTGGTGAATGCCAGATTCATGTGCAAAAGCATTTCGGCCAACAACCGCTTTGTTTCCAGGTACCGTCATACCAGTGAATTTACTCACCATATCACTAGTACGTTTAATTTCATTTAAAACTAAATTAGTATAATAAGGATAATAATCATTGCGAATTTTTAACGCTACAGCAAACTCTTCCAATGATGCGTTTCCTGCACGTTCACCGATACCGTTAATTGTACCTTCGACTTGAGTAGCACCATTTTCTACTGCGGCAATAGAGTTAGCCAAAGCCATCCCTAGGTCATCATGGCAATGACAAGAAAGGTCAACTTTATCAATATTTGGTACATTTTCTTTAATATACTTAAACATGGCACCATATTCACGTGGCATAGTATAACCAACTGTATCAGGTAAGTTAATCACGGTAGCACCAGCATCGATGACCTTTTCAATAATCTTTGCAAGGAAATCTAAGTCAGTACGTGATGCATCTTCTGCAGACCATTCAACATGATCAAAAAATTGTTTACCGTATTTGACCATTTCGACGGCTGTTTCAATCACTTCTTCTGGAGTTTTCTTTAATTTATATTCCATATGAATAGGGGAGGTGGCAATAAAAACGTGAAGTCTAGGATGAGTCGCATTTTGTAAAGCATCGCGACAAGCATCAATATCGGATTTAACGGCACGAGCTAAACCAGTTACAGATACATTCTTCACCGTTTCAGCAATTTTTTTTACAGCTTCAAAATCGCCTTTGGAGGAAGCAGGGAACCCTGCTTCCATAACATCTACCCCAAAGCGTTCTAATTGTTTAGCAAGCTCTAATTTTTCTAGTTGATTGAGATTGACACCAGGTGATTGTTCACCATCACGAAGTGTCGTATCAAAAATCTTAATTTGAGTCATTAGAGACCACTTCCTTTTTATTAATTGCCTTTTGTTTAACAAATGGCATTAATTCACGCAGTTCTCTACCTACCTTCTCAATTTGATGTTCGCTTTCTGCTTTCTTAATAGCAGCATAACGAGGACGGTTAGCTTGATTTTCAAGAATCCAACCTTGAGCGAATTTACCTGTTTGGATGTCAGATAATACTTCTTTCATACGTGCCTTTGTATCTTCATCAACAATACGTGGACCTGACATGAAGTCACCCCATTCAGCAGTGTCAGAAATAGAGTGGCGCATGTTCTCTAATCCACCTTCATATAGTAGATCTACAATTAGTTTTAATTCATGTAGACATTCAAAATAAGCAACTTCTGGTTGATACCCAGCTTCTACAAGCGTTTCGAAACCAGCTTTTACAAGAGCAGAAGTACCACCGCAAAGTACAGCTTGCTCACCAAATAAATCTGTTTCCGTTTCTTCTTGGAAACTTGTTTCAAGAATACCAGCACGGCCTGCTCCGATTCCCTTTGCATAAGCTAGAGCCACATCTGTTGCTTGACCTGTTGCATCTTGGAAAATACCATAAAGTGCAGGTACACCAGCACCTTCTTCATATGTTCTACGTACTAAGTGACCAGGCCCTTTCGGAGCTACAAGAAATACATCTACATCTGCTGGAGGTACGATTTGATTAAAGTGAATATTAAATCCATGCGCAAATACTAGGGCATTTCCAGCTTCTAAGTTTGGTTCAATTGCCTCTTTATAAATGGATGGCTGATATTCGTCAGGAAGTAAGATCATAATAACATCTGCTTCTTTAGATGCATCTGCTACAGATTTTACATCCACACCATCTTCTACCGCTTTATCCCAAGAACGACCTTTACGAAGACCAACCACTACATCAAAACCACTTTCTTTCAAGTTCAATGCATGTGCATGGCCTTGAGAACCATAACCGATAATGGCGATCTTCTTAGATTGTAATACCTCTTCATTAATATTGTTGTTATAAAGTACTTTAGTCATAATAAACTACATCCTCTCCATTAATTTTATTTTATTTATAATAATGTGATTATTATTATTAACCTAATAGTGATTGAAAACTGCCATCTGTATTGGGCTGTTGTCCACGAACAAAAGCAGTTAAGCCTGTGCGTGCTAATTCTTTAATGCCATATGGTCGTAGCAGTTCAATTAATGCTTCTACTTTATCTGGCTTACCAGTAACTTGGATGGATAAGCTATCTTTACTTACATCAATAATCGAAGCCCTGAATGGTTCAATAATACCTTGAACCTCTGCACGTAATTGGCTGTTGCTGACAATTTTTATCAATGCAAGCTCACGTGCAACAATAGCTTTATCTGTTATATCCGAAACTTTGATAACATCTATTTGCTTGTTAAGCTGTTTCGTTACTTGTTCTAATTTTTGTGAATCTTCAACCTCAACAACGAAAGTCATTTTACTCATACCTTCTGTTTCAGTTCTGCCAACAGAGATACTTTCGATGTTAAATTGACGTCGTTGTAAGAGACTTGTTATGCGGTTTAATACACCACTGCGATTTCTCACCGTTGCAGTTATAATTCGTTTCATGGTTTCACCCCAATCATTTCATTTAGTCCTGTACCAGGTGCTATCATTGGGAATACATTTTCCTGCTGCAAGACGCGAGCATCTACTACTACTGGACCCTCATAATCGAAAATCTCAGGCAATGCTTGAATAAACTCATCTTGAGTTGTTACTTGTAATCCTTTAACATTGTAGGATTCTGCCAACTTAACGAAATCAGGTTGAATGCTAAAAATGGATTGTGAATAACGCTCGGAATAGAATTTTTCCTGCCATTGTCTAACCATTCCTAATGCTTGATTATTTACAATAATTACTTTGACTGGCAAGCCTTTTTCTTGCAGTATCGATAATTCCTGAAGCGTCATTTGGAAACCACCGTCACCAACAATAGCTACAACGGTCTCATCAGGCTTAGCAAGCTGTGCACCAATTGCTGCTGGAAAGCCAAAACCCATTGTTCCTAAGCCACCAGATGATACCCATTTGTCTGGTTTGGTGAAGGTGTAATATTGTGCTGCCCACATTTGATGTTGCCCGACATCAGTTGTCACAATGGCATTTCCTTTGGTTGCCTCGTGGACTTTCTTAATAACCCATTGTCCGATCATCTCCTGATCAGGGTTATTGAACCATAGTGGATAGCTTTCTTTGTTTTCGTGAATGCGCACAAGCCATTCATCATGCTCAGGATGTTGGATATCATGTGACAAAAGTTTCTCTACTGCTGCCTTGGCATCTCCAACAATCGGTATATCTGTAGCAACGTTTTTACCAATTTCTGCTGGATCAATATCAATGTGAGCTACTATTGCGTTCGGAGCAAAGGATGTTAATTTACCGGTTAAACGGTCGTCAAACCTTGCTCCAATATTGATTAATAAGTCACATTCATACAAAGCGGTATTAGAAGCGTATGTCCCGTGCATACCTGCCATTCCCATAAATAATGGATGGTCACCAGGGAATGCTCCTAAACCTAAAAGAGTAGAGGCGACAGGTAAAGAATATTTTTCAGCAAGCTCTTGGACTTCCTCAGAAGCTTTTGCAAATAAGATACCTGCACCTGTTAGTAAGACTGGTTTTTTTGCCTTACCAATCGCTTCAGCAAGTTTTTTCGTTTGTAATGGGTTCGGTTTGGTTGTTGGTTGATATCCTGGTAGATCCAATTCCACATTTGGTTTGAATTCTGCTTCAATCACCTCACCAGATATATCTTTCGGCATATCAATTAATACTGGTCCAGGACGTCCTGTTGTTGCAATATGAAACGCCTCTTTGACGATGCGGGGTAAATCTTTAACATCGCGAACTTGATAGTTATGCTTTGTAATTGGTGTAGTCACACCCATTACATCTACTTCTTGAAATGCGTCCGTTCCAATTACTCCTTGGGCAACTTGACCCGTAATGATGATCATCGGCAACGAATCAATCATTGCGTCAGCAATACCAGTTACTAAGTTAGTTGCACCAGGACCTGAAGTGGCCACGACAACACCAGGTTTTCCGGAAACTCTTGCATAACCTTCTGCTGCATGTATGGAACCTTGTTCATGTCGAGCTAGGATTTGATCGAAAGCATCCTGAGCTTTATAAAGAGCATCGAAAATAGGCAAAGCTGCTCCGCCTGGGTAACCGAATAATGTATCGACACCTTCGTTAATTAACGATTCGACAAGTAAATCAGCGCCTGTTTTGGGTTCATTATAGTCTGTAGCTGATTGTACTTGCTTTTGTGTTCTTTCCATTATAATCCCTCCTAAATGTTAGAATCTGAAAAATTAAATATAATATAATCATTTCATTTTCATTATATATAGAAAAAAGGCCATTTCTAACTTGTTCTTGCTACCGAAATAGCAAATAACAAGGGAGAAAAGGCCTTTCTTTTCACGGTACCACCCTGATTCGCAATATTCTTACAAATATTGCCTTATGAAGCTACATTTTTAACTAGCTTCATTTTGATAACAGGTGTATGAACACCTGGCTATGCTTACTAGGAAAGTCTGTTCAACATAGCACTCTGGGATGAGTATTCGGAAAAGGGTGTATTACCGAGCTTCCACCATCCTCGGCTCTCTTTCAATACATGATCCTAATCCTTTGTTCCCGTCAACGCTTTATATATATATTCTATAATTTATACTATACGATTGATTCTATCCTGTCTACAGATATTTTTTAAAAAATGTTTAATTTTCTGAAATATCTGATTGACGACAATAATACAACCAAAAAGTCGTTTGGTCAACCGTTTTTTAATAATTTTCTGACATTTCTTTCGGGGTGCAATATTCGTAAGCGATTACATTATTGCTGTTATCTAGTTTTAATCTGACAATCTTTTTTTTACATTTTACATGCTGCTAATTAGTTATATATAATAGAATGGTTAGAATGGAGAGATGATCATGTCGCAATTGTGTATTATCCCTTGTGGGAAAAAGAAAATATGGGATAAAACCCCTGATATAGGTCCAACTCAAGCAAAATATGCGTACATAGGTGTATTGCATCGTTTATGCCGTCAATATGCTGAATTGTATTTCGAAAATTGGGTTATTATATCTGGAAAACACGGTTTGTTATTACCAGATGATACGGTACCGAGTAACTATGATGTCACATTTCGCCCTAATGATCCAGATGTAATATCGGTTAATCTATTACGAAATCAATTAAAGGAAAAGGGGCTTGATGTATTTCACGATATTGTTGTGTTGACAGGAAAAAAATATCAACCAATTATTAATCAAACATTTCAGCAAGCAGATAGTATTCAATACCCTTTGTTAGGAACAAAAGGCATTGGCCAGATGCAAGGATTATTAAAGAATAGCATTGAGAATAACCAAGCTCTACATACTATAAGAGAGGAGTCTTAATATGAAAGCATATGTTGTCCAAAACGGAACATATCAATTAGTAAATATGCCTGAGCTAGAGCCGAAAGCGGGGCAAGTTTTAGTACGTTTAAAATCAGCAGGGTTAAATCATAGGGATTTGAAAATAAAAGATCGTGTTGGTAATAAACCAGAACCTTATATTCTAGGATCTGATGGAGCTGGTGTGATTGAAAAAGCTGGTGAGGGATCTTCTCGGTTTAAAATGGGGGAGGAAGTAATTATTAATCCAGGCTTAAACTGGTATAATAATTCAGAGGCACCACCGAAAGATTTTGAAATCGTGGGAGTACCATATAATGGTACATTCGCTGAAAAAATTCTTATTGAAGAAGACTTTGTTGAAAGAGTACCAACTCATTTAAATTGGGAAGAAGCAGGAACTTTTGCCTTATCTGCCCTTACTGGTTATCGTGCATTATTTACACAAGGACAAATAAAAGAAGGGGAAACATTATTTATTCCTGGAGTAGGAGGAGGAGTAACATCCTTTATCATCCAGATGGCTAAAGCAGCAGGAGCAAGAGTGATAACTTCTTCGAGAGATTATGATAAATTAAAGCAAGCAGAGCAACTAGGCTTTGATCGTGGAATCTTAACTGATGAAGATTGGAAAACTGTCTTAGCTGATGAACAGATTGATATCGTGATTGAAAGTATAGGAGGTGCTACGTTTAACAAGTCTTTAGAAGTACTGAAAAAAGGTGGCAGAATAGTTACTTTTGGTTCATCTACTAACGATGAGATTACATTTAATTTGCGTTCGTTTTTCTATGGACAATACAAACTAATTGGATCGACAATGGGGAGTAGGGAAGAGTTACGCGAGTTGATTGATTTCATCGAAAAACATCATATAAAACCGCTACTTGATAAAGGTTATCCACTGGCTGATATAGATAAAGCCTTTACTCATCTAGAGTCACAAAAGCAGCTAGGCAAAATATATATTTATATGTAAAAAGCTAAACAGCGTATGCTGCGAGGTACAAATGATTCTGGGCTGAGCGTACGGACATTTGTTCCAAGGAAAGAAAGTATATAATCCGCGGTATCAACGCATTTGTATGCAGAGGAGCCATTTTGAAATAGCATGTACAGGAAACCATCGCTGCGGCTGCCCGCTTCCCTTTCCGTGGGGTTTTACCTTCA
>NZ_WJID01000100.1:0-10444 GCF_010994055.1 Gracilibacillus thailandensis
AGAGTATATTAACGATATTTGAATTATATAGAGGGAGGTGAATACAGATGGTTTTAGAAATGCTTGGTGAATTGAATAACGATTTGCATCCAATGTACATTTACTTAACCTTTTACATTGCGCTGATTTGTTCCTATGGGTTGATTCATATCCCGCACTACCAGCTTACAAGGTATGAAAAAATAATCAATAATAATAACTACTACTCGATTCAATTACAGTTACAGCAAAAAGCATTGATTATTGGGCAGTGGCTAGATATCCAAAGTTGGCTCACTAACAAAATGAAACGTAAAGAAAGTCCGGATGATGATGAAGACAACCATTCCTTCTCGTGCGTTCAAGCTATTTCATTAAAACGAGGAGGACAAACATGCAATCTGTATTCACTTTCATTAAAAAATATCGTTTTATTGGACTGGCTGTATTAGCCGTAGTCCTTTTATCTGGCTGTCAAGCTGCGACATCAGGTGAGCCAATCGACCCTGAAACTGCCGGTTTTTTTGATAAATATTTTGTTTTAACATTTTCGAACATCATTAAAGGGGTAGCTTCTGTATTAGGTGGTAGCTATGGATTTTCCATTATTGTTGTAACATTAATCGTGCGTTTAGCATTAATGCCACTTATGCTCAAGCAATCAAAGAATAGTTATCAAATGCGTGACAAAATGGCGGTTATAAAACCTGAAATGGAGTCCATTCAGGCAAAATATAAGGGAAAAAAAGACGCGGAATCACAAAAGAAAATGCAGCAGGAAACGATGGCATTATATCAGAAGCACAATTTTAATCCAATTGCATCAATAGGATGTCTGCCTTTGATTATTCAATTCCCAATTTTAATTGGTTTTTATTATGCGATTCGGACAACTCAAGAAATCGCAGAACATAGCTTTCTTTGGTTTAATCTTGGACAAAGCGATTTAATCATGCCTTTTGTTGCAGCAGCGATTTACTTCATTCAATTCCGTGTAACTCAAATTGGTATGGAACCAAATCAGAAGAAACAAATGGCTATCATGGGATTAATTTCCCCAGTCATGATTGGATTGGTCTCCTTTAATGCGCCAGCAGCATTACCACTTTATTGGGCAGTAGGTGGGTTATTCTTAATAGCACAACAGTTACTATCAAAGAAATTATATATGCCAGCATCAAGCGCAAACATAAGAGTAAATGCTAGTAACTAGCATTAAGTAAACTTGCCGGTTGGTGAGCGTTTTGATAATAAAAGGAAAAATCCAGACTATTCACTAAATGTATAGTCTGGATTTTTTTTATGATTAACTTAAGCTTTCCCATGCGGCATGCATACCTGCCACTCTACCGGTAACCATGGCTGAAGTGATATTATATCCACCTGTATAACCATGAATATCTAAAACTTCCCCACAAAAGTATAGGCCATGCATTAATTTCGATTGCATGGTGCTAGGTACAATTTCTTTAATGGAGACACCTCCACCGGTAACGAAAGCTTTTTTTAATGGTAAACTTTCATGGACCTGAAAAGAGAAACCTTTAAGGTCGTTAAGGAATCCTTCTAGTTTTTCCCGGGAAATATTAGCACATTTAATTGTTGGTGAAATATCGTTTTGCTCTAATAAAAAATCTAAGTATCTTTCTGGAACCAACCCTTTAGCAACGTTTTTGAAAGTCCGTTTGGAATGTTGATCTATCATGGTTGAAAGTTCAGAGAGAAGCTCATGTGCAGGTTTGTCAGGAATGGCGTCTATTTGTACCTCAACTTGCTTTAGACCATTCATCAGCAACTTAACGATATATTGAGAGCATCTTAATACTGCAGGACCAGAAATTCCAAAATGCGTAAAAAGCATATCCATTTGATGTGTAATGACTTTCTTACCTTTTTCATCAAAAACCGATAATGCAATATCACGTAATGCCGTACCTTGTAATTTCTTGCTACGGATAAACTCTTCATTAGAAACGATCGGCACCTCTGTTGGATATAATGCTGTAATTGTGTGTCCCGCCTTTTTCGCCCATGGATAAGCGTCACCAGTTGATCCCGTGTGGGGAACCGCCTTTCCTCCTGCAGCAATAACGACCGCCTTCGTTTCTATATTATCCTGATTATCTAATATAATTTGATGTGTACGTTCTCTGTAATCAATCGCTTTTACGACCGTATTTTTCTTTACAGTGACATGCAATTCATCCAATCGCTGTAGTAATGCATCGACTACATCATTTGCTTTATTACTGACAGGGAACATTCTGCCGTGATCTTCTTCCTTCAACGCAACACCTAGCCCTTCAAAAAAATCAATAATGTCATAGTTATCAAATATAGAAAAAGCACTATAGAGAAAACGACCATTTCCAGGAATGTGTTTAATTACTTCATCAGCAGGTAATCGATTCGTTACGTTACATCTTCCTCCACCAGATATCGCTAGTTTCTTTCCTAGTTTATTTCCTTTATCAATTAATATGGTTTTGGCTCCCTGTTCAGCGGAAGCTATTGCTGCCATCAGTCCAGCTGGACCACCACCAATAATCGTTACATCCATCATTTTAACAATTCTTCCTTCCATTCATATCTCATTGTAGTAAAAGCCTATCACGGTGCTAACAGTCTGTAAAAGCTTCAAGTAGCACTTGGTCAAAAGCTAACATTCTGATAAGTTTCGCTAAAGATCACTTTATCGTAGTTCGACGAGATTCACAAATTATCTGTCGAAATCAATAACAATCTGTGTGCTGCTATGTTAAAATATTAACGTTACATAATTTAATGAATAAAGGTGAAAGCATGTCAAGTTCAAATTTTTTACGTGGTACACTATTGCTCACGGGAGCAAGTTTTTTATCTAAATTTCTAGGGATGATTTATGTTATTCCTTTCGCTAATATGGTAGGTGCAACGGGAACAGCCTTATATTCATATGCTTATATCCCATATACAATATTGTTAAGTATAGCAACGGTAGGCGTACCTTTAGCAGTTTCCAAATTTGTAGCAAAATATAATACATTAAATGACTATTATACAAGTATGAGAATGTTAAAAATAGGCAGTTTGTTAATGTTAATAACAGGCTTTTTTGCTTTTTTAATTATGTATTTTGGAGCAGATCTCATAGCAAGCTGGACAAAAGATGAAGACAGTAAAGGTGTAACTTTAGAGGAAGTGAAATCTGTTATTCAGATGGTTAGTTTTGCTTTAATAATTATTCCAAGTATGGCTATTATGAGAGGATTTTTTCAAGGAAACCAATCAATGGGCCCAACGGCAGTATCTCAAGTAATAGAGCAAATTATCAGAATCATGTTTTTACTTGTTTCTGTTTTTGTAGTTTTAGAAATTGTAGGAGGAACGAATGCAACTGCAATTGGTTTTGCAGCATTTTCTGCTTTTGTTGGTGGTATCGCATCTTGGGTTGTGCTAGCTTTTTACTGGAAAAAACGTAAAAAGTATCTGGACACAGCGATTGAAAATCAAAAAGAAAAAGTGACTATTCCTGTAAGAGATTTATTAAAGGAATTATTTCGCTATTCAGGTCCTTTTGTACTTGTTGGTATAGCTATTCCGATGTATCAACTGATTGATCAATTTACGTTTGGTCATGCAATGACGGCAAGAGGTGATGGAGATATAGCAGATATTGCTTTCTCGGCATTTAATTTACAAGGACACAAATTAGTTATCATTCCTGTTACTATCGCAACAGGATTATCGCTTGCCTTAATACCTGAAATTACTAGTGCTTTTAATTCGAATAAGATGCAAAAATTAAATGCTCAAATTAACCAGGCTTTACAAATTATTATGTTTTTTGTACTTCCTGCTGTATTTGGCTTAATTCTGCTTGCAGACCCGATCTATGGTGGTTTATTTGGTTTAAAAAATCTTGACATAACCGGTGAAGTTTTTGCATGGTATGCGCCAGTTGCGTTAACCTTTGCATTCTTTACGGTTACCTCATATATTTTACAAGGGGTCGAAAAGCAAAACTTTACCCTAATAAGCTTATCCGCTGGTATTCTTACGAAGATATTATTAAATGCAATATTCATTCAAATATTCGCAGCAAAAGGGGCTATCATTGTTACTTTAATTAGTACTTTCATTGCTGTTTTGCTTAACTTGTGGCAAATAAAAAAAGCGATCAGTTTCAATTACCGTAAATTTTATAAATTATCGCTGTTAATGCTGATTTTTACAAGTATAATGGTTATTGTGTTGTTAGTGGTAAAATATGTGTTTGGCTTGTTCTTAGATGTTCATGAAAATCGACTCCATGCTATATTAATGATGCTAATTGGTGTCATTGCTGGTGGTTCCGTTTATCTATATTTAGGTTATGCATCAACCTTATTTGAAAGAATTACAGGAAGAAGAATTGCTATTTTAGATCGATTAATCAGAAGATAGAAAGGAGGCAACTATTATTCGTTTAGATAAATTTTTAGCAAATATGGGTTACGGTAGCCGCAAAGATGTCAAAACATTATTAAAGAAGAAGCGAATAACTGTTAATGACCAAATGATCCGTAAAGCAGATATCCAGATTGATCCGGACAAAGATCAAGTAAAGTGTGATGATAAAGTAATTCAGTATCAAGAATATATCTATTTAATGTTGCACAAACCAGCAGGATATCTGTCTGCAACCGAGGATCAAAGGCAAAAAACGGTTCTCGATCTGATAAAAAAACAAGATAAGGTATTATCTCCTTTTCCTGTTGGACGATTGGATAAAGATACGGAAGGCTTATTATTATTAACGAATGACGGGCAGTTGGCACACGAGCTACTATCACCAAAAAAACATGTAGATAAAACCTATATTGCAAGATTAGCGAAAACGATTACTGATAATGACATTAAACAATTTGCTGAAGGTGTTATGTTAGAAGATGGTTATGTCACTAAGCCAGCGAGATTAAAAGCTGTTGAAGATAAAATGGTAGAAATTACGATTACAGAGGGGAAATTTCATCAAATCAAGCGAATGTTTGAAGCTGTTGACAATAGTGTGTTGTATTTGAAGCGATTGTCAATGGGAAGCTTGCAGTTAGATGAGAAACTCAACTTAGGAGAATATCGGGAGCTAACAACAGAAGAGGTGGACCAATTAAGTAGCAAATAAAATACCAGTATTAGACCAATACTGGTTAAGAATATATTCAATCAATTATATTAGGAGATTTTTACTTTTTTATTTGTGATTTTCCAACGTCCCCGATTTGGACTATTTACAAGCCCATTGTATGCTAGCAAATGTAAATCTCGTTGTACGGTGCGATCAGTAATGCCAAACTCTTCAGCTATTTGGCTCGTGGTGACCGGTCCATTCTCTCTAATAAATAGGTAGACAGCCTTCACACGAGTTAGCATGCGGGTGGTTGATTGACTCAAAAAATCACTCCTTCAAAGTTTTCAAGTTAAACCTTGTTAAAGTATATTCATGATGTACTTTCTATTTTACACTTTATTTCATGTATTTTCTACAGATAACTTTTAATTTACAGATAATTAAAAAATCGAGGTGAATATTTCATGCACATTCTTAAACAATTGATGAAAAAAGTTATCCATATTCCTAATTACATGTTATTTATAACAAGTATTCTGTTAGTGGTACTTTCATCTATATTAATTGTCTTCATTGAGAGAGACTCCTTCCCAACTATTTTTGATGGTTTCTGGTGGGTGATGACTACTGTTACAACAGTAGGATATGGTGATCTTTATCCAGAAACGGTTGGAGGAAGATTGTTGGCATTATTTTTATATGTTTTTGGTATCGGGCTAATTGGTGTAGTGATAGGGAAAATAATAGATAGTCTGGCGATTTACCGTAAAAAAAGACAGGAAGGTGATATTGTGTATAAAGGTAAAGGACATTATATTATTATCGGGTGGTCTCAAAAGGCGAAGTTTGCTATTAAGGAAATGCTTGCAACCCATCAAGATATAGAAATTATTATTATCGACCAATTAGAGAAAGCACCAATGCTAGACACAAACATTTATTACATAAAAGGAAATCCATCTGAGAAGGAGCCGTTAGAAAAGGCAAATATAAAGGAAGCAAAATCAGTATTAATCTTTGCCGATGATAAGATAGTGGAAGGTCAATTAGCTGATGGTAAAACATTATTAATAGCTTCAACTATTGAATCAATGGCACCAGAAGTACATACAATCGTCGAAGTTATGGAAGAAAACCATATTAAGAATTTTAAATATATGCAAATTGACGAATTTATTATATCAAATGAAACCATATCTTCTTTATTTGTGCGGTCAGCATTTCGAAATGGGATGTCCAATATATTTGGACAATTGCTTCGAAGGTCACAAGGTGACGATTTATTTTATGTACCGGTAAAATCATCGTGGAATACATATAAAGATGCATTTGATGATTTATTGAAACAAGGGGCAACACTTGTTGCAGATCGCCACCATTTAAATATCAACCGAATGCTGGATGAGACCATACCTAATAACGCTGAATTGTTTGTTATATGTGATAAACCAACATATCAGAAAATAATAAGAGGGTAATAGTATGAATACTACACGACATTACTTTATTGCTTTTGAGATTGACTATGAGACGAAAAAATGGCTTTATCAGATTCAACAAAGGTTAAAGACTGACTTTCACTATAAAAACTGGGTTGACCACAACGATTTTCACATCACTTTACATTTTTTCGGTGCAATTGATAGAACGAAACTAAAGCGTATAGCAGATCAATTGCAACAGTTGGACAATCGAGCTTTTACAGTTAAAATTGATGGACTTTCTACCTTTGGATCAGTAAATAAGCCACGTGTATTATGGGTAGGAGTTGAAAAACATCCTGACTTAGTACAATTACATCATGATATAATACAAATAGTCGGGAAGTATGTACAGATTGATAAAAGACCCTTTACTCCTCATATAACGCTTGCTAAAAAATGGGCAAGTGAACAACAATTACAGAATAAAACCATTCTTAACCAACCAACTGGTGAAAAACAGCTACACATAAATAAAGTGGTTATATATGAAATACATCCAGAAAAAAAGCAAAAATATCAAATTTGGCGGCAGTTTGAATTGAAATGAGGTGACACAAGTGGCTCAGCTAATTAAATTAGAAAATTATATTTCACGTTATCAACGGGATATTTTTCATTACCCGAGCCAATTTTCGCGGTTGAAGAAGGAAAACTGGGAGCGTTTAAAATATTTATGGGAAGATCAGAAACAACTAAAATTAGAAGCCGAAAATGAAAAAGAGTTAAAAGAGTCTAATTTTTCGAAATGGCGTTCTTTCTTCAATAGTCGGTCTGAAGCAGAAGATATTGATATGGAAGAAGATACAGATGACATCAATTTTTTACCAGCCTCAGAGGACGAGTTGAAACACTATTTCTTAGATACATTAATCCCATTTCAACTTAAATGGGCATCGACAACCATTAATGAAATGTCTTTTATAAATCGCTCATATTATCAGGATTATTTATTGAAATACTTTTTACAGCGCATACCTGATACACACTTACTTATGTACTTACCCATTTTTCAATTAAAAAATGGACCAATGGAGGGGGATATTGTATTAATCAGTCCCTTAGAAATTGAAATTATCACACTAATTGAAAAGCCAAAGAATCAGGTAATTATTCCAAATGATTCAAGGTTATGGTTTATAGAAGAAAACAATATACAAAGTAAATTTCTAAGTCCATTAATAAGCACGAAACGGACAGAAACGATTATTCAAAGCATCTTAAAGAAATACCAACTAGATTTTCCAATAAAAAAAGTAGTGTTATCTCGAACAAATGTGATGGATTACCAATTAGAGCCATATCATACCAAATTCATTGACCGAGATGATCATGAGGAATGGCTCAAACAGAAACAACAATTATTAACACCATTAAAGCACCAGCAGCTAAAAGTTGCAGAAGTATTACTAAAACATTGTGAGTCGATTGCGGTAAAAAGACCGGAATGGGAACAAGATGAGCCGTCAGATTCTTTTTCAAAATGACAAAAATAGATATATTTTTTGTCGAAAATTAAATTTTCTCTTGAAATTATACCTGATTTTGCGTTAATCTATTATTACTATTCCCTTTTTAAAGATAAAGAGGTTAAGAGACAATTAAGAGGAATTGAGGGTGACAAGCTGTGGAACATATTCTAGGTGAAGATTGGACGATTATCCCTGCTGGTGGATCAACCGGTGCGGCTTATTATGCCCAATCAAATCAGAAAAAACTATTTTTAAAACGAAATTCATCTCCATTTTTGGCTGTATTATCTGCACAAGGTATTGTGCCAAAACTTGTTTGGACAAAGCGCCTTGAGAACGGTGATGTAGTGACAGCTCAACAATGGCTGGATGGTAAAGCCTTAAATATTGAAGAGATGCAGCACCCTAAAGTAGCAAAATTATTAAGTAAAATCCATCATTCCTCTGAATTATTAGATATGTTGTTACGGATAGAAAAATCTACTATCCTACCAGATCAAATGTTAGTAAGAGTGAAACAATTCGTACAGGGTAACAAATTTGCACGGCATTCACTTACGATCTATAAGGCGATTATATACCTAGAAGAGCGGTTGTTAGACGTTTATTATGATCAACAAGTTGTGTGCCATTGTGATTTGAATCATCACAATTGGATGTTATCTAAAAATGGTGAATTATATTTAATTGATTGGGATAATGCTCGTGTCGGTGATCCAGCTATGGATATAGGGAGAATTCTTCAATCCTATATACCAAAGCAGGAATGGGATCAATGGCTTGAACACTATGGCATGGAAAATAGTCGATATTTAATGCGACGCATGCACTGGTATTTATTGGTTGAAGAAATAATTGGTTATGTATGGTCTGAAAATCGCCATAGGATAAAAGAAGCTGATACCCATTTAAATGAGTTGAATCAGCTTCTACATCAAATTAATGATTGGAATCTTTAATCACTTGTAACCATTGTTGAATATCTGTTTGGTGTTGATTTATATGATCATCTACGTTATGAGAAATTGCGCCAGAAGCCCCATAATGGTCGATCACATCTACTATTTGGGATAATTCGCTATTTTGAATCGATGGTTGTTGTTGAAGAGATCTGATTAATCTTGATATTTGTTCGCATTCTGAAGTACTGCCGCAACATTCTTCAGCATGTAGACTTAAAAGATCATGCAGTAAATCTAGCTGGTTATTTACATTTAATGCCATAACTTATCTCCCACCTTTATGATTAGCATGTTCTAAAAAAGAAAATAGTATACAGAAATTCAATGTAGAAGGCTTTTGCTAATTAATTAGCAAAAGCCAATTTAGTGTATGATTAAAGTGACAATTGGCAAAATGAAACATAAAAGATATTCTTGTGTCACGGTGTTAATTTTCCGTAAAACCTCACTTTAGAAATTGAGCAAATCAATGATGAAATGTGGGGATCTCGACGTTGCACTAACCATTAGTATTACCATTGGTAAAGACTTACTGTATAAAGGAGCTAAATTTCATGAGAGCAAGGCATAAACCATGGGCAGATGATTACTTGAAAGAAAATAACGAGATTGTCGAATTAAACCCTGTTGAATATAAAGGTAAATGGCGACAAGAGATTAGTGAAGGTAAGCCATTGCATTTAGAAATCGGTACAGGTAAAGGTCAATTTATTGAAGGAATGGCGGGACAATATCCGGATATTCATTTTATCGGAATCGAGGTTGTCAAAAGTATAATTGTGTCTGCGGTGGAAAAAGTGAAAGATGCCGAGCGCGCAAATGTGACATTAATAAATGAAAATGCCCAGGACTTATCGGATTTATTTGAAGATAATGAAATAGATCAAATGTACCTTAACTTTTCGGATCCATGGCCAAAAAACAGACATGAAAAAAGAAGGTTGACTTATCATACTTTTTTAGAGCAATATCAAAGAATTTTGAAACCAAATGGAGAATTAGTTTTAAAGACTGATAATAGGGGATTATTTGAATATTCTTTAGTAAGTTTTTCTCAATTTGGCTGTACTTTGGAAGAAGTCACATTAGATTTACATCGATTAGATGACCCAACTAATGTGATGACTGAATATGAAGAAAAATTCTCAGCGAAAGGTCAACCTATTTACCGCTGTAGAGTACAATTTCCAAAATAAAAAATAGGCAGATTTACCGCCCACTATTCATTAGTAGTAGATATATACTGCGAAGTAATGAAAGTTCTGTTTGAAGTAGCGTATAATTAGATGTGCGGTCACCTAAGCGGTAATTGTGAAATATATCGTGATGATAACAACCCCTCCGGCTGCCCACTTCCCCTTCTGTGGGGGTTGTCCTTCAGCTAACTTATGTTTATTGTTGGTCATTTTATCCTTTTTTCACCTAAGAAAAACCGGCAAACCCCGCCGGTCCTGTCCAAAG
>NZ_WJID01000101.1:0-10013 GCF_010994055.1 Gracilibacillus thailandensis
AAATTAAAACCGCCGGTTCTACCGGCGGATACTTACTTTTAAAAGGTAAGAACTATATAATTAGCGCAATGATCGTGTTTAACGAAGTTGCCATTTTGAAAGCTAGCTAGTGCAAGTCAACCGCTACGGCTGACCGTTTCGCTTTCCAAGGGGCATGCTCTTCAGCTAACTTTTGCAGGAGTATATACTCCTGCAAAAGTGGATCTTCAGATCATGCTAATCCCTTAGGAGTCGAAACGGTCGCCTTCGCTATTCTTTTTTCTACAACGAATAATAGAGAAAGCATATGGGGTTTTATAAACCTTGTTAGTGATTTCCTATGTCATACCTGCACTTTCACAGGGATAACAACTCAAGTTGCCTGATCTGACAAATGTTGTAGCACATGTATAAAGCGAAGGCCGCCCACTTCAACTCCTGTGGGAATGGTTTGACCTGAAGATCCACTTTTTTGAGCGGGTTTTGCTCAAAAAAGTTAGCTGAAGGACAAACCCCACGGAAAGGGAAGTGGGCAGCCGGAGTGGTGATCAAGCAGTTGATATTATTTCATAATAAACACTAGAGGGAGCTTAAATCTGAGCATTTAGTGATAAGGACTGAGTGAATTTTGCTCAGTTTTCTTATGCATGTCTCATGGAGTGGGGAATTTCTATAAAACGTATTCCCACTCATCTTTTAGATGTAAATAAAGTAGTAATAACCATTCTTCGTTACTTTTGGTACTGTTTTGCATCTGATCTTCAATTTTTGGCAAGAGAATTTCACTGACTTTCGTTGTTAGCGTTCTTTTTTCTTGTATACCCATATGAAGAATTCGATGTACGTAGGTCTGTAAAAGTCGCCAATCCTTCTGATTAAATTGCTTCAAATGATAAGGTTCTAATTGTAAATCTTCTTTTCGAATTCCTTGTTGCTCGATATATTTTTCAAGTGGCGATTGTTTAAGTGACTTTTTCCGTCGTTCATGTACAACAATCGTCCCTGCTGTTATATCTCCTAACCGCTTATGTTTAGAATGAAAAAATATCATGATAATACCAACTAGATACGCACTTGGCATCATATCTATCAGTCGGACAAAGTTGCGAATGATACTCGAAAGAAAAGTAATATTATGTCCGTTTTCCTGAATAACACGGATACCTAACATTCTTTTGCCAATTGTTCGTCCTCCCCAGTAGTATTCAAGGAAAATGAAGTAAGCAAAGTGAAATAAATAGATAATGATGATGAGTATAACTAACAGAATACTATCAAGATGCCCTGAAAATAAATCACTGAAACTATTATTAAACGCTAGTATTAAAAGAAGGATCGTTAATAATTGTGTTAAAAAAATGAGTGTGTAGTCAATGATCTGGGCAGCAGCTCTCGATCCTAAACCAGCTAATTGAAATTGTAAGGAAACATATTCGGGTGTTTTTACTTGTAACTGTTCTTGTTCCATGTTTAACCTCTTTCCTGTCACTTTTTCAGAAGAACAGTAGCTTTCTATACTGTTCATTAAGCCTATTTTCCATTATAATAAAGTAAAATGCTAGAAAAAAAGGTGATTATATGCAATTAAATCAATTCATCAAACAGCATCGCCAAGACTGGGAACGGTTAGAAAGACTGATAAACCAATTACCAAAGCAAAAGTCCAGCAAGATTATCGAAGAGTTTCAACATACATACCAGAAAGTTTCTAGGCAATTATCTTATAGTCAGACATTTTTCCCAAATGAAGATGTAACAAATTACTTAAATGAACTAGTCGGAAAAGCACACAACATATTATACCAATCCCAGCATTCTTCATGGAAACAAGCCTATCATTTCTTTTCCAGCAAATTTGTAGGTTTATTACTGGAACAATGGAAGGCAATTATGATTGCCATGCTTTTGTTCTGTTTTGGTGGTATTGCGAGTTTTTTCGCTGTAGTCGAAAATCCAGCTCATTTATATGGTATCCTACCGGAAAATATGGCACAGTCATTTGATCCTGAATCGCTCGGCGAAGACCCGGCAGCTGTTGATGCACCTGTTATGTCGACAGAAATTATGATTAACAATATTCGGGTCGGTATTCTAGCCTTTGCCGGTGGCATCACATTCGGACTATTGACAGTATATGTATTAATTTATAACGGTATTATTGTTGGCGCAATTGCAGGACTATTTTTCAACTATAGCAATTCATATGTGTTTTGGGCTTATATTGTCCCACATGGCGTCATTGAGTTAGTTGCTATTTTTATAGCAGGTGGTGCAGGGCTTTTAATGGGATACAAATTGTTTGTACCTGGTAAGCATTCGAGAGGGTACCAGTTAAAGACCCAAACAATAAGGTCCGTTCAACTGATGCTAGGAACGATCCCGTTATTTGTAATCGCTGGTACCATCGAAGGATTTATCACTCCTGCTGATATTTCGTTAGAGATGAAATATGCTGTAGCAGTTACGACCGCTATTGGTCTGATTGCTTACATGATCATCGGTCATTTTCTTTTACGCAAAAGAGCTCTACAACAATCCACGGTTTAATGTCTCAATATAATGGGAAACAGAAGTGACTGCTAACCGTTCAGCAGGTGCTTCGAGCATGGGTAATCCATGCTTTTCCCATTTCCTCATCACTTGTTTTTGGTTGATGTACTGTTTTTGTGCCATGCTTTTTTCCATTGCCGCTATAGTGTCTTCTGGCTTCATCTTTATTTGTGCTTGTAATAGTCGATCTTCAATGCCTAGCATAACAAAAAGGTGTTTTTTTCTTATTTTTTTCATATAAAATAGTTGATAATCTTCATTCACAAATGTTTGCACATCACTGAAGAGCACAATCATACTACGTTTTCGTTGAATCGATTGGGCATGCTGGATAGCGAGCGCATAGTTGGATTCTTGTGCATCTACTTCTAGGGCATATATCGTTTGTAAAATGGTATCTAAATGTTCTAATCCCTTTCCACTAGGCACAACTGCTTTAATTTCTTTTGAGAAGGCGATCACAGATACTTGATCACCGTTTTGCAATGCTGCTGTTGCGAGCGTAATTGCCGCTTCAATTGATTTTTCCAACCGATTTCCTTCTTCTAACTCAACTCCCATCATGCGACCACAATCTAGTAAGATTGTAACACTTTTTCCATGCTCCGGTTCATATTCATTAGTCATCATCTCTTGTAATTTGGCAGATTGACGCCAATTTATTTTACGTGGGTCGTCGCCAACGACATAGCTCCTAACCTTTGAGAATTCCCCAACACCACTACGCACTTTTCGAATTTTGATGCCTTCGTGCAATAAATATTTCTGAGCACTTGCTAAATATTTTTTGGTCTCTGATAAATTAGGTATAACCTTTACTTCATTAGACAGGTGATAAGTAATTTGTTTTTCCCAAAGTCCCATTTTTGTTTTTAAACGTACATATAACGTATCAATTTGATATTTTCCTCTTATTTGAGGAAATATCTCATACGAAATAGCAACCGATTTTCCGCTTGGAAGCAACTGGTTGGTTGGAAAAATAGTTTGAAATGACTCAGGTATTCCATCTATTAACCGAACGGTATATGCGTCGTTTGTGCGATTGTGAAAATGAATGGTTACCATTTGTTTCGCATAACGCTCCATTTCGTCAGCCATTGTCCGAGCTACCTCTATGTCTTCTTTTTTAGGTAGTAGGAATGCATCTATGATTAATAGACTGATCATTAGTAGCGTGGCTATTCCTAGAAACAGCCACGAAAATTGCCAGATTGATAGAATGAACATAGCTAAGGTGAAAAGGGCGTAATAGGTAATCAGTTTGTATGTAGGAATGATCCCTTTATCTCGGAACAGCAACCGATCCCACAAGCTCTTGAATCGTTTCATCGATATCAGATCCCTCCAATTCTGCATATGGAGATAGTTGAACACGATGACGTAAACTAGGAATAGCTACTGTTTTGACGTCATCCGGTGTTATATAGTCACGTTCATCAAGGTAGGCCCAAGCTTGTGCTGTTTTTGCTATTGCGATCGCGGCACGAGTACTTGCTCCATATTGAATATGTTCCAGTTCACGTGTTTTACGAACAATTTTCGTAATATAATCAGCTATTTCGTTACTAATGTTTACTTCTTGAACTTTTTGTTGAATTTCTAGTAGTGAATCATTGGAGAACATCGCTTGAATCTCCAAGGGATTGGATTGTTTCTCGATTACCATTTGTAAGACCGAAATTTCTTCTTCCAAGCTAGGGAAGTCGACCTTGAGTTTAAAGTAGAAGCGATCTTGTTGTGCTTCAGGTAACGGGTACGTTCCTTCAAATTCAATAGGATTTTGTGTTGCGGCAACAAAAAAGAAATCTGGTAATCGATAAGTATCTCCTTGAATGGTAACTTGTTTTTCTTCCATTGCTTCCAATAGGGATGCTTGCGTTTTAGCAGGTGTCCGGTTGATTTCATCTGCTAGCAAAACATTTGTAAATATCGGGCCTTTTAAAGTTTGAAAGTCATGTTCTTTCATATTATAGATAGCACTTCCTGTGATATCACTCGGTAATAAATCAGGGGTGAACTGTACACGTTTGAAGTCACTATCAAGTAACTTAGCTAATGTTTTTACCATTTGTGTTTTACCTGTTCCCGGTACCCCTTCTATTAATACATGACCACCAGCTAAAGCAGCGGTTAATAATAATCGTAAATTTTTCTGTTGACCAAGAATATGTTGTTCATAGTTTTCTAATAATGACGAAATCTTTGAAGTCATCGTTACTCCACCTCTTCTCGTATTTTGTCTATTTTTGCAGACCAAGAAAGATACTCTTGTTTATTTAACGATTTGCTGGCTAAAATGGTTTCAATTCCTTGAGCAATATAATCTAATTCTTTGGTGGAAATAGCATCAGTTTTGCCTGCTAGCCCAGCTAATCTTTCCGTCCAATTTTGCTGATAAGGTATACCATATCTTTCTCGAATAACTTCTTTTAGATAGTCAAGCTGGTATTCGAGCGATGCGTAATAATTTTTACCTTTTGCTTGCCAAATTGCGATCGCTCTTAACCGTTCATTACTTAAACGGACTGTTTCTTCTCGAACAGGGTAAATCGGTCCGAAGCGTTTACCTTGATTCCATAGGATAAAAATCGCCATGATGATACCTTGAACCAATAATACATAAGCCCAGCCTGGATATAATTCAAAATGTGATACAAGGCCACCTGACTTCGTTAAACTATATTCATCAAAAATAACTGGTCCTGATTCTTCGAATGGGATCAGGTTAAATACTGCAGACGTGTGATCATGCTTGGTAATTTGATCATTTGTAAGCCAGGTTGGCTCTAAAAGTACAATTAAGGAGCCTTCGCCAATATGCCGTTCGATCGCAAGTGCACCAGCATCATCCTCTAGCAGCACTTTGTCTTCTTCGTTTGCCACCAAACGGACAAAGCTGTTTTGGAGCACTTCCAACTTTTCACCTTGATAATCAGCTTCTGTTGTTTCTGACTCTGATCCGGTTAATGCATATTCTGTTTTCAGGTTAAAGAGTCCATCCGGATTTTCTTTGGCGAGCACGATGGTATTACCCTGTCTTACATAATCGAGATAGTGATTTTCAGTTTGTTGATCTGTAAACACTGGTGGATTAACTAATACCCTTAATGTTTCTTTTGTCATCGTGGGAAGTGTTTCTTCTTGGGTAACATCATGCCCATTTTGTTCTAAATATGTATAAAGCGCCTTAAGTCCAGTTGGGGATGGCGACTCGACCAGATAAGGCGGATACTCTTCTGGTGTATTACTAGTCGAGAATACACTGACTACGATAAGCAAAAGAAAAAATAAGATTCCAAAGATCCAGCTTCTTTTCTTTCCAAACATTATCGCTCACCTATTTCTTTTGGGTCTGATTGCTGCAAAATGGAATCAATCCATTTACTCGTTTCGGCCTTGAACTTTCGATAATCATCTTCCGTGATGGACTGTTCACCATAGGTGACTTTCTCGAATAATAAGGCTAAATTGTAAAAGTCTACTGCTAGTGTTTTATTGCTTCGCTTCAGTTCATCGTAATAGTCCCAATTGGTTTTCCACTGATTTGCTTGTAAAAAACCATATTCATCAAAGATTAACAACAACGCTAGAAATTGATGCCTTGTGGCACGGCGAAAATCAGCTTGTGTTTCAAATTCTTGGGCAGCGTGCAAATGTTCGTGATAGCTCCAAGCTAATTCATCATGCTTTACAAATGGCTGCTGATTGGATAGTTTTCTTTTTCTCACTGTGAACATGACCAAAGCGATCAAACCAAATATCACTACAGCTGAAACAATCAGTATAATGAGGATAATAATCAGGTTACCAGTTGTCGAAGAAGGTTCAAAGGAATCAAATAATAGAGTGAGAATGTCGCCGATCCAGTCTGATATACGATCCCATATTCTTTCTAAAAAACTACGATTATCCTCATAATAGACTTGATATTCTTGCTTACTTAAAATCTCGTTTAACTGATCTTGCTCCGTTTGAAAAGATGACATTGCCGATCTCCTTTACGATTCTTCTGTCACTTCGTATTCTTTAATCATTTCCTGTAAGTCGGTACCTTCTTGTCTAACAGTAGCGTCAAAATACATAACAGCATAACCAACGGTAAACACGATTGAAGATATTAAGGAAATGATGTTGGTTAATAAATGTGCTAATACACTGTTTCCTAAAAAGATAAGTGGTAGTTGTAATATCCCACTAATAATGGTTGTAATAATCAGAAGCACAATAAATAAGCCAAAGAATTTCCATGTTTGTTTCTTTGTCAGGCGCCAACTCTTCGATAATCCTGGTGCGACGTTGTCAAAGAGTACAGCGGGTAAGTATAAGCTCCACTTTGTTAAGAGTAAACCTACACCTATAAAGATACCTAAAGAAGAAAGCATCACAAACCCAAAAGTCAAAATAGGGTGTATGAGCGAGAGAAAAACACTTATAAAACCAATTACAAAAAAACAAGGTAAGAGTATACCAAATGTGATAAGACCAAAAAGCATGGTGCTTCCCAGAAGCGGCCCATATCGTGGCAACGTTTTACTGATCATTTCTTTCGCAAATATGTCTTTCCCTTCTCTGGCGTTTTTGACTGCCCAAGTAACGGCACCTGCAAGAACTGGGATGGCAAAAACCATTAGCAAATCTACGAACATGGAAATAAAGTCTTCTTGTAGGGTGGTGTTGACAACAGAGTCAGCACCTGTAAGCAGTTGATCAACCAGACCTTGCCCTGGGTCACCGCTAATAATAAAATCACGTCCGCTTAACGTTAAAATAAATGCTTGCAGCGCAAACAACGGTACCATTACTAAGAAGGTAATAGTAAATAAAGATTTAAAATTGGATTTGATAATACGAAATGTTTGATCTAAAATTTCGCCAAATCCTAATGGTTTCGTTATGTTGTCTTTCATTTCCAGTTATTCCTCCCTATATGTAATCATACATAGCCTATTTTAACATGATTTCCAATTGATGGGGGATATTTTAGAAAGGATTTGTAAAAAATAGGAGGATGAACCAATGTCATCCCCCTAAATCTTTAAGCTGCTTCCTTATTTGCTTGTTCTGTTTGTGTTTTTGTTTTTAAGAATAATGATAAGCAGAGACCGATAATCGATAAGATCGTTGCGATCCAGAAAGCGGTATTGTAACCACTGATTGCTGCATTACTAGCAATTTGGTTCATTGCTTCTGCTTCTGATAAACCTTCTAATGCTGCTTGGTCTGGCTGATAGTTGGTTGCGGTAGAAGTCATGACGGTAATCAATATCGCCGTTCCAATGGAAGCAGAAACTTGCTGCATCGTATTTGCCATTGCTGTCCCGTGTGGATGCCATTCTGGTGGTAGCTGGTTTAACCCTGCTGTCATGACAGGCATCATCACTAATGAAAGACCAAACATACGAATGGCATAGATCGTAACAAGGAAGCTATAGGCTGTATCCATTTCTAGACTCGTAAATAAGAAAGTCGTAATTGTTACAATGGTCATCCCAATTGCTGCTAACCATTTCGCGCCAAACTTATCAAATAACATACCGGTTATAGGAGACATAACTCCCATTACAATTGCACCTGGGAATAGCATTAGTCCAGATTCTAAAGCGGTAAAACCTCTTGTGTTTTGCATGTATAAAGGCAACATGGTTTCAGCTCCAATGAGTGCCATCAGTACAATCATTGTAATGATTAAGGACAAGGAGAAAATCGAGTATTTAAATACACGAAATTCAAGCATTGGATGTTTTAATTTCATTTGACGGATAATAAACAAGGTAATGATTATTGCACCAGCTATAATAATTGCTACCGCTTGACCGTTAATTTGAGCACTGGCTTCACCACCGCCATGACCGCCACTGATGCTACTAAATCCATATAACAGACCACCGAATCCAAATGATGATAACAGAATTGAAAGAATATCAATCTTTGGATAGGTTTGTTCTGTTACATTTTTAACAAATATCGTAGCGATGATAATGGCAATAATTACGATTGGTAATACGACATAAAATAATCCTCTCCAAGAGAAATATTCGAGTAACCAACCAGAAAGTGTTGGTCCGATTGCAGGTGCAAAGGAAATTACAATCCCAGCCATCCCCATTGCAGCTCCACGTTTCTCTGGTGGGAATATTTTCAACATAACCGTCATCATTAGCGGTAACATGATACCAGATCCGGCAGCCTGAATGACCCTCGCTACTAATAGTAATTCAAATGCATGAGAAATCGATGCAATAAATGTACCTAATGCAAAGATACTCAAAGCGGTTATGAATAACTGTCTAGTCGTAAATCGTTCAATTAAGAAAGCCGATATTGGTATCATGACACCATTGGTTAATAAGAAGGCAGTAGTTAACCATTGTACTTGGTTTTCTGCAATGCCAAAATCCTCCATAATGCTTGGTAATGCAGTTGCTAGTAGAGTTTCATTTAATATCCCTACGAAAGCACCAACGAGCATTACAGCGACGATGGGTATCCTTTTTACTTCTGTTGGATTTATTTCTTGATTCATTTAATTACCCCCTTGTTTGCACAAACGCTCTAGTCTTAATACGTCTGTATGAATCGTTTCTTCGCCTTTTAAATAGTGTAGTGATACTTCAGCGGTAATAGAATATGGTGAATGGTTATCGATTTCCTGTTCTATCTTTTTCACTACTTCTAAGAGTTTATCTCGATTAGGAAGCTTTTTTTGCTTAATAGCTGCTTTTAAATCTTTTAACACAATTTCAAATGTCTCGTTTTGCGTTTCGTGTAAAAAAGGATCCATGTCATGAAGGTTGTTAACAATGCTGTCGATGTGATGACATATCCAATTACTTAATTGTTGGACGTCAAATTGGGTTTGTTGGATAAACATATATAACAAATACTCTTTCAGCATACCTTCTAAAATGACAACCATATCGGTAAGAAATGGTTTTATTTTTTCTCCATAACACAGATAGAATATCTCTTTATGTTTCTGTGTTAGCGTAACATGAAGCTCATCCATTTTTTTATTTATTTGTGGATCCTTTTTTGGTTGAAACTCATTCAACATCACATGTATAAAAGGCTGGTGTTCCATCCATGCTGTCATCTCGTGTTGTATATACGCAGCTAAATTGCGATTTGTTTCATCTATTTGATGGGTACTGTTAATAATTTTGCTGTGATGTTCATCAATCATTTCCAGCATTAACTCCCGTTTAGAAGAAAAATAATTATAGAAACCGCCTTTAGAAATACCTGCCTTTTGTGCTATTTGCTGGACAGATGTTTCATTAAACCCATGATCTGAGAACAGTATTAAAGCTGTATTCATGATGTGCTGTTTAGTATCCAATTGATCACCTTCTGACTAAATGGTCACCATAATGACTTTTCGGTCACGAAAGCTATTGTATTAAATATCAAGTCTAGTGTCAACGTATAAAAATTAAATTTACAGTAAGTATCCGCCGGTAGAACCGGCGGTTTTAATTTCG